>JAJRRR010000130.1 GCA_024279285.1 Planctomycetota bacterium | reverse complement strand
TAACCCGAGGCATAGAACTACCCAGTGCAGGCTGAGAACGATTCAGCAGGAAGAACAACCGCGAAGGATCCACAGGACGACGAAACACCAACGGAAACAAGCGTGTGAACCGGATGCGCCGAACAGGTTGGGCGGTTTGTTCTGGGGGCGAACCTGCCCAAGCAAACTCCGGCCCCCCCAGTGTCATCATCGCTACAATCACCACAGCTACCCAACGCTTCACCACGCAGACTCCCACGGACCCGAGCCTCGTTTCCGGTCCTCGTCCGTGGACCCTGCACATTCGGCACCATCCGTTTTCTACTCAAGTTTCGTTTATTCTGGCGCAATTGCAAGAATCGTTGCTCTTTTTCCGGTTGGCAAAACCCGAAAGTCCTGAATCCGGTACTAGCCTACAGAGTCAATGCAGGAGCCCCGACCCCAGGGAGGATTTTTCCGGTTCCGGAGTTCGGGGCCTTGCGTTTCCCCAGCAGTTGCGACCATAACAATACAGACACCACTTCTGCATCCTCACGCTCCTCTTGCACAGAAAGGGCAAGACCGTGCGACAGATTTGGAAAGTGTGGGTGGTTGGGTGGCTGGTCCTGATTGGGTTTTCGGGAGCACGAGCTGACAAGCCCTCTCTGTTCCACCAAGTCACTCACGATGTACTCAAAGCCTATGTCTATGCCCCCGACAACTCCTATCAGTGGAAACAGCGCCAACGAGCCCAGGTGGGCAAAGGCCAACTGGTAGAGCTGATCATGGTTTCCCAAACCTGGAAAAACATCCGTTGGAAACACCAGCTTTATGTGTACAAGCCCAGCCGGGTGACCAATGATCGTGCCATTTTGGTCATAGGTGGGGGGAGCTGGCGCAAGGAATACGATCAACCGGGGCAGGGGCTTTCCGTTCCTCGCGAAGCCCAAGTGCTGGCCCCCGCCGCCGAAGCCCTGGGAAGCATCATCGCCGTAGTCAAGCATGTGCCGTTCCAGCCAATCATCAACGGGCGTGTGGAAGACCAGATCATCTCCTACACTTTTGACAAGTTCCTCACCACTGGCGACACCTCCTGGCCTCTGTTGCGTCCGATGGTCAAAAGCGCGGTTCGGGCCATGGACACCGTGCAGGAGTTTTGCCGCAAGCAGTGGAATCTGGAGATTACCGGATTCACGCTCACCGGAGCTTCCAAACGCGGCTGGACCACCTGGCTCACTTCGGCCGTGGATCCGAGAGTCAAAGCGCTGGCTCCTATGGTCATAGATGTACTGAACATGGAAGCCCATCTGAAACTCCAACTGGACGCCTGGGGAGAGTTTTCCGAACAGATTCAGGATTACACCAAGCTCAAGATCCCCCAACGACTTCACACGCCCTTGGGCAAGTTCCTCAATGCCGTAGTGGATCCTTACCATCACCGATACTGGATCACTCAGCCCAAGCTGATGATCAACGGCACCAACGATCGCTACTGGCCTCTGGAAGCATTACGGTTGTATTGGGACGATCTGCTGGGTCCCCGCTGGGTGCTGTATGTGCCCAACAACGGACACGGTTTGAAAGACTTCGTGCGTGTGGTGGGAGCCATCGCTGCGTTGCACCAGCACAACACCGGTCAGCAGCCCTTGCCCCAGTTCCAATGGAGCTGGCAAGAAAACGGCGATGGCTCGCTCACCGTTCGGGTGAAAGCCGATCCGGCCCCGGATCGGGTGCTGGTGTGGGAAGCCCAATCCGAAACGATGGACTTCCGTCCTGTGCGATGGACCAGCCGCACGCTCCAGCCTGAGTCCAAAGGGTGCTGGAGCTACACGCTTCGGGCCACAGGCGAGAAGTACCAAGCAGCATTCCTAGAAGGGCAGTGGCAGCGGGAGCCGTTGCCGCTTTTCCTGTCCACCGGGCCTCGGATCGCCTGTCCCTACCAACCAACTAAGTCCAAAGCAGCCTCACAGTAGAGTAGCAACAGGGCCAGTAGAAGGCCGGTTAAGCCTGAAAGCGTTTGGTCAAGCCGTTCCTCTGCCCTAGTAAGTGAAGCAGTGGGAAGGGGGAGGTAGTTTTGCTAAGACGACGCCCCCTGCGGCCAGAGAACCACAACAAGAAGCACGAATTCCAAAAGTGCGTCTTCTGTTTTAGCCGCTGCTTACCGATTCCTCCCCCTACCAGCACTCTACCGTGCTCATCCTTTGATTGAACTTTTGCGGGGAGGCAATTATAGTGGGCTGTAGGTGAGCCTCTTAAGTTGGGTTCCTTTCCACTGAAGTGCACATCCTGTTGACCAACGACGACGGGATATACGCCCCGGGCTTGGCCGCTTTGGAAACGGCCCTGAAGCGCCTGGGCCATGTTACTGTCGTTGCCCCCAGCACGGAACAAAGTGGGGTAGGACACTCCATTACCTTTTTGACTCCTTTAATCGTCAAGGAGATTTACCAAGGCGAGCGTTTTCGTGGCTGGGCCGTGGAAGGTAGCCCGGCCGATTGCGTCAAGCTGGGCATTGCCGAACTGTGCCGTCCGAGTCCCACGCTGGTAGTCAGTGGGATGAATCACGGACTTAACGCCGGAATCAATGTGCTGTACTCAGGCACGGTGGCCGCAGCGATTGAAGGTGCGTTTTTCGGTATCACGAGTTTCGCTGTTTCCCTGGAGTATGACGAACACGCTCCTTACGATCGGGCAGCTCAGATGGCCGTGGCGTTGATCGCTCAAGTGCTACAGCACGACTCGGCCCAAGGCAGGCTCTACAACATCAACATTCCCACGGTCGCCTTGGACCGGCCTTTGGGGGTCAAAGTGGTGCCCATGGGCACGGTGCGCTACGGCGAGTCGTTTCAGAAGCGGACCGATCCTCGGGGGCGGTCGTACTATTGGGCCACCGACGATCCGCCCCCTGTTCCCACCGAAGAAGAAACCGACCTGACCGCCCTGCAAAAAGGCTTTGTGACCATCACCCCGCTGAGCTTTCAAATGACCGAGTTTGAACATCTGGCCCAAATGAAAGACTGGAACTTGTCCCTTGCCTCCCCTTGCGGTCAAGGAGGGCTTGAGCGATGAAAGCACACTTTTGCCTCGGGGCTTGCGTGGTCGGAGCGTGGGCACTGTGGGGATGCGGCCAATCCGGGCAGTCCACCCAGTCGTCAGCTCCGCCACAAACCAGTTCGCCCCCCGCTGCCGTGGAGCGCGTGGAAGCCACCGTAGAAACCGTGGGCACCAAAGGGCGAAGCTACGGCGGAGGGATTATCACCGAACCGGTCAGCCAGCTTTTCAAACAAAAAGACCGCATCACGCTCATGCAGTTGGAACAAGCCCTCAAGCTCTACAAAGCCCAGCACGGTCGCTTGCCCCGCACTCATGAGGAGTTCATGAGAGAAATCGTCAACAACCCCCAATACGGCATCCGGTTGCCGGAACTTCCGCCGGGGCACGAGTATGTTTGGGACCCTCAACAGGGCAAGCTGTTGGTGCAGCGCCCTGCTTCTTCAGCACAGGAGAAGTGAAATGCAACGCATCCGCTTGGGTTGGAGTGCCGTGAGAAAACACCTGGGGATGCTGGCTGCGGTGACTTTGGTGGCTTGGTGGCTGGGAGGGCAATTGGGGCCTCCGGGAGTTCGGGCCGGAAGCTGGCTGTTCCGACCTTCCTACTACAGCCACCGCCCCGCCCTGCCGGTTCAAGTCGGACACCGCGTTTCGGTTCGGCCGGGGTATCACTATTCGGAGTTTTATCGGGCCGGATATTTTTTGAAAAACACCTCCCGCTCACTTCGCGCTCCGGATCAGTTCTTCTACGCCGAAGGCTGGATCCAGCATCGGTGGAGATAATTTCTTCAAGATTCTACCTGGAAAAGCGAAATGGCTTCCACAGGGGCACACTTCCACCTGCCAGAAGGAATGCGAAAAGTGAGCTACGACCAGGAAGATTTCCTCCAGGACGAAGTTTCTGCTGAAGAACAACAAGAAATGGCTTCCGAGGAGACCCAGAGCACTTCGCGGAAAAAGTCGGGAGCCGGGTGCTTCTGGATCGGAGTGTTTGGCTTTTTCGGAACACTGGCCCTGGTGATAGTTGGGCTGTGGTTCTGGTGGTTCTGGGGCGCGTGGCAAGAGCTGCCTATGGTGGAAGCCACCTTGCAGGAGTTCTTCCGCCACATGAGCCAGAAACAATATGATCAGGCCGCAGCGCTGAACTCCCAACGCATCCCAGGCGAGCTGAACCCTGAACACCTCCGCCAGATGGCCCAGGGAGAACTTGCTCCCCTGCTGAACCAAGTGCCCGAAATAGACATCAATTGGACCGGGCTTCAGCACGGCACCACGATTGGGCACTTCATGGCCTTTCTGGCCGATTTTGACTCTCCCGACGGCTCCACTGCATATTGCTACGCTGTGATGCTCAAGGAGGGAGAGAAGTGGCGCATTTGTCAACTGAGTCTTTTTCCGGAGAAAGTCACCGAAGTCAAAATTGTCGGAAAGCTGTTTGTAAGCGATCACGAAATCGCTCGCACGGTGGCCGTACTGGATGCGTTGTTCAAATCCGTAGCTCAGGACCGTCGCTCACTCACCCAGTTGTTCATGCTGATGCCGGATAGGAATCTGCCCATGAATCTCCGACCTCTGACCCGGTCCCAACTCTTCGAACCATTCCGCCAGAAGCTGGTGGAGGACTATCAGGCAGTGCGCATCATCACGATGCGTTTTCGCAAATACCCTCTGCCCAGGAGAAGGTCTGACGAAGAACGCAGACACATACGAGCCATTCACATACACGGCGCGGTGATCACTCGGGGAGGTGAACAGCGGCAGTTTGTGGCGGTGATGGTGCAAGGGAAGGTGGCACATTTCAGGCCGCTTTAAGTTCCGCCCGGGAAATCCGACAAACTGAATAGACACCTGAACATGTACCCAGTACACTAGACCCAAACAGGTATCTGCCCGGGGCAAGCCTCCATGCGCCCCGGGTGGGCAGAAACCTGCGGGAACTGTGCCGTGGCCGCAGATCACAGTTCCCCGACAGACCGATTCCCCGGCTCCGCCGGGGCAAGGCCGGCCTGCCGTCAGGACGGACGACGCCGTGGTCCAAAGAGG
>JAJRRR010000129.1 GCA_024279285.1 Planctomycetota bacterium | reverse complement strand
GTCAAAGTGCTCGTGCTGGGCAAAGACCGTCTCCAGAATGACCCGACGCTGGTGAGTCATTCGCTTGTTGCGGCTTCGCAGATACTCCTCAAATCGCTCTTGAGGAGTCAGGGCGACTTGGACTTGTCGGAGGGCGAAACTGTTTGTCATACAAGCACTTAGTTCACACAAAGGGTGTGCACTGAAAAAGGCCCCTTTGTTGCATTCTAGGTCAGTCTCAGGGGCCGGATCAACCCAAGTTAATCCTCCCAACAGGGGGGCAGCTTGGGCAACCTTCCCAGAGCAGGGCGACATGATTCCTCCAGGGGGCACAGCAGGACTAATTTTCCTGGCCCGCAGAGCCGATAATACTTGACGAATCCTCACGAAGCGCTACCCTTAAAAGCGGAAGGCGCCGTAGCCAAGCGGTCTAAGGCAGCGGTTTGCAAAACCGCCATTCGCCGGTTCGAATCCGGCCGGCGCCTCTTGAGGCCCTTTGGCCTGAAGCCAAAGGGCTTTTTTCTTCTTTTCCAGGGAAGCCTGCGGATGTCTTCAATGGACCCCGGTCCTCCAGGCTACGATTCCCGGAAAAGCGCCAGCGGACGCTGGGTGCTGGTGGGTTTATTGGCCTTGGGTGGGCTGATGGCTGCCAGCAACTTGTGGCTCCAGCGGCGCCAGTCGTATCGGGCGGTGGAGTTTTGGGGACGCCAGCAGGCCCGAGTGATTGCCCGAGCTGCTCAAGTCTCCTTGCTCGTGCTGGGTCGGCCTCAAGCTCAACCCCCGGCTGACCATTCCCTTCGCGTGGGAAAGGACTACTATCCGGTGCTCCTGCGCCGCCAAATTTCTGGAGCAGGAGGCTTGACCCATCTGCGTCGGGCCTTGGTCCTGGACCACTTCTACCGCTCGTTGGAACCGGTTCCCCATGCTCCCCGGTGGCAAGGAGCTTTGGTGTTTTCTTTGCAAGATCGGGAAGTGGTGGTGTTGCTGGATGAGCTGCTGGAGCATGTGGGCCGCCGGGATGGCTTGGCTTTGCAAGTGCGTCCGGTCCAAGGACGCTCGCTGCTTCAAGCTGTGGTGGGAGAAATAATTGGCCAGAACCCTCAGATGCGCAAGCTGTGGCACCCGGAGTTCGCCAACTCTTCCGGCGAGAAGAGTCGCCAGGAAGACTCGTTCCCGAGGGCTAAGCCACACGACGAGGAGTGATCCAGAACCGATACGCTTGCACTCCACCCGGGACGATCAACACATAGGTTCTTCCCCGGCCCGGATCGGCCCAACAGCCAGCCACCACCTCTCCGGCTTGCCACTGCGGGGAGCGTGGGGGCCGAGAGGGCAACGCCACTTCGGCACGATGAACCACAAACAACCACGCCCGACGCGAAGCCTGTTCGTGGTTAACCAGTTCGTGCACTACGGCAGTGAGGTGATCCAGCTTCAGCTTCTTCCATCGTAGTCGCGAGCAGGCACGCACCACCGCCGGCACTTCGTCTTCTGGGGGTGGAGAAGTGTGGGTGAACCAGACCTGGTCGGGAGCTTCGTAGCGCTGGCAAAACACTTGCCAAAGCTTTTGAGCCAGGAGTTGGTTCGGGCTGGGCCGCAAGTGAACCCAAATCCCTGCTGCGGCAAACATCAGCACCACCAATGCCCCCACCACGGACCATCGCCAAGCCCATCCTCTCTGCCCCCAACGGCTCGAGGAAGAAGGTTCCACTTCCAACCGATGCACCATTTGCCCCAGCACCCGTTGGGTCAAACCCTCCGGTGGGGAGACTTGCTGCAAGTGCTTTTCTAACTCTTGTTCCCAGCGACCAATCGCCTGGTCCAGGAGCGGGTCGGAGGAGGCTTGAGCTTTTTGCGCACAAGAGGAAACTGCTCCCCGCTGCCCCACCAAGCCCAACAGCCACCGAATCCAGGGGAGTCGGTTTTTCATAGCTAGTCCAACAAGGCTATTTTGCCAGTGCAGGATCGCGTTGGAGGAGGATTTTCCGCAATCGGGCTTTGGCCCGCGAAAGCCGACTCATCACCGTGCCCACTGGAATCTTCAGCTCCTGTGCGATCTGGCAGTAGCTAAGTTGTTCAAAGTAGTACATCAGCAACACGACCCGATGCCCTTGAGGCAGCTCGTTCAGGGCTTCTTGGAGTCGTTCCCAATCCCAGGGGCCTTCCTGGGGTTCTTCCTGCGGCCACTGGCTCCAGTCGGCTTGGGGGATTTCACGCTCTTGAGAGCGTAAGCGACACTGTTGCAGGTAGCAGTTTCGCACAATGGCCAGCAGCCAGACTCGGGCGCGCTGGGGCTGGCGAAGTTGGTGCAGGTGTTGGCAGGCCCGAAGGAATGTCTCCTGGGTCAAGTCCTCGGCTTCGTGGGCGGAGCCGGTTAGTCGCAACGCGTAGGCATACACCACTTTCAGGTGCTCGGCGACCAGTTGGGTTGCCAAGGCTTGGAAACTTTCTGTTGCCACCGGCCGGTTCATCTTGGTGCCCCTTTAGGTAGGATTCCCAGGGAACTAACATTATTCCCCATCCCCAAGGGCAAAACCACCGTTTTGGGCAAAAAAATCTGCGTGCAGAGTTTTTCTTCAAAAAAGTCCGCAAAAAGGGAATACAATCCGCCTTGGTTGCGTCCAAAAAGAGTGAGTTGTGAAGTGCGGGAGTCCACCAGGAAGAGTTTCCTAGTGGGAAGCGGTTGTTTTTCCTCTTGTGGAAGGGCAAGGAGAAAGGTCATGAAACACGCAGCTTGGTTGGCGCTGTTGGTAGCTGGGGTGTTCTTGTTTAGCGCATGCACCAAAGAAACACCTCCTCCGCCGCCTCCGGACAGTGGAGGTCCCACCGCTCCTCCCATGCCAGGGCCGATTGGTGGTGGAGATACGGGCAACACCACAGAACCGGCCACTGGACAACAGGATCAGGCCAAGCCAGAACAGCCCAAGCAGGAGGAGTCCAAGCAACAACAGCCTAAGCAAGAGCAACCCAAGCAAGAGCAGCCCAAACAAGACCAGCAAAAGCCCAAAGCTGACCAGCCCAAGCAAGAGGAGCAAAAAAAGGCTGATCAGCCCAAATAGCCCGGGCCAGTTTTTTCGCTGAGTCTCATGCGGCGTATCCGTTCCGGTGCGCCGCTTTTTTGTTTGCTTGTGTCAAGGGAATTGGAGTCTAACCTCGTGCCACCCGAGGCATAGCCCCCAAGAGCAAAGTACAATGGAACAAAACCCGGAAATCATTCCTCTTGCCATCCGGAAGCCGGCTTCAGGCTGCGTGGATCCATGCGTGATGTTCCTTGTTCGGTTCCTGAATGTTCGCGTCGCGGTGTGCTGCTGGCCGCTGGAACTTTGGCCCTCTGGGGCTGGAAGGCTTCCCGGGCGATTGCCCAACCGGATGCTGCCGTGCTGACGCACCCGGCAGATCAGATCACCCTGCGCTATGAGATTGGGGTGCAGATCACGGCTTCCCCAGGAGGGTGCCGCCAGGTGGTGGCTGCCATGCCCGTGCCCATGGATTGGCCCCAAGAACAGACCGTCCGCACGGTTCACCGCGAAGTGCGTGGGCCTCGGGTCCAGGCTACCTTTCGCACCTTGCAAGGGGGTGTGAAGCAGTGGTTAATTCGGGTGCCGGTGCTCACTGAGGGAGAGCAACTTCTGGCCCGACTCGTTTTGGACATCACCCGATTCCGCCCTCAGCTTCCCCCGGATGTGGGTTCTTGGCGCCGACCCCGGCGACGCACAGCGGAGCTACGACGCCACTTGGGCTCCAGCCCTCAGATTGAAACCTCCCACCCTCGCATCCGCCAACTGAGCCAGCAGTTGGGAGCCAGGGCCGAGAGTGATTGGGATCGGGCCAGGATCTTTTACGACTGGGTTCGGGCCAACATTGAGTATCGCCAAGGACCGCTCAAAGGAGCCCTGCGCGCCTTGGAAGACGGTTCCGGAGACTGCGAGGAAATGACCTCCTTGTTCGTGGCTTTGTGCCGCGTATCGGGCATTCCGGCCCGCAGTGTTTGGGTGCCAGGGCACAGCTATGCGGAATTTTATCTGGAAAGTCCCCAAGGCCAGGGGCGATGGTTCCCTTGTCAGTTGGCCGGAACCCGGGCCTTTGGGGACTTGTGGGAAGTGCGTCCTGTGCTGCAAAAAGGGGATCGCTTCCGGCTGCCCGAGCTGCGGAAAACCGTCCGCTATGTAGCCGAATACGCTCTGGCCCGCTGGGGGCGACCGCAAGTGCGCTTCTTCCGCCGCCGGGTTTCCGATGCTCCCCAACTGCCCGTACAATCAGAAACGCAGTAAAAATCCTCATCCTTGGATTCGCTGCGGAAAGCCCTGCCATGTGCCCAGAAGAAACTCCCTCGGGAGCAAAATCGGCCTCCACGCCATCTGGTCCTCGGGAATTGTTGGGCCAAGTGGTGGTCGTGGATTTGAAAAGCCCCTGGGTCTATATCGGCACACTGGTGGCCTGGGAAGCCGAGTACTTGGTGCTGGAACAAGTGGATGCCCACGACTTGCGAGACAGCCCCACCACTCGGGAAAAGTATGTTTTGGACACCCGAGTGCACGGGGTTCGCGTAAACCGGCGTCGGGTGTGGATTCGGGCCGACGAAGTGGTAGGAATCTGCACCCTGGAAGACATCTTGACTCACTGAGCTTTTCGGGTTGGTGGCCATGCCGCGTCAACAACGCACGGTGCACTACAGCGGGCATGTGCAAGGGGTGGGGTTTCGCTTCACCACCCAAGCCATCGCCCGAAAGTACGATGTGCACGGATATGTCCAAAATCTGCCCGATGGCCGCGTACGCATCGTGGTCCAAGGAGAACCCCAAGAACTGGACCGCTTCCTGGCCGAAGTGGAACAACGCATGGCCGGATACATCTGGGAGCGGAAGGTGGATGTTCAAACTCCCTCGGAGAATTATCATGGATTTCAGATCCGCTACTAAGTTCCAGCCCTGATGGCGATCCACCGGGCAATCCCCTTCGTACAAAACAGTGGTGGACCTGGGCTGGGAAATCCGTGCCACTTCATAGGAAGGGTGTTTCCAAAGTGACGATGCTTGCTGTGCCGTTGGCTGCAGTGTGGTATCACCCGCCCTGGGCAGTGGGAATGGGCGTGGTGTTGGGCTGGGCGGTCCTGGCAATGCTCTATGCCGTCTGTTGCCTTCGTGGCTCAGCTCGCCAGTGGGTTCATCAAACGATACGCAATGGCCTGCTGGGCCCAGTGCTTTGGGCATCGGGGCTCCCGGTGGTGATGGCCTTGATCGGTTTGCCTTGGGCACCTTATGGAGCACTGCCTGCCCAACTGGCCGCAGGGGAAGGCGAAGCCATGATCATGCTGGGTTCGGCTGCGGTGTTTTTGATCCTTGTGGCTGCCGCCGTGATGATCCATTGGCTTTTCCCTCGCATGGCGGCGATTGCTTACGCCACTGCCAAAGAAGGGCTGTCCCAGCCGCTTTTCTGGGTCATCGTGATTTGTGGTTCTTTTGCCCTGATTGTGTTCATTTGGGTCCCCTACTACACCTTCGGCGAAGACATCAAGATGCTCAAAGACCAGTCCATGGTCTTGATCATGTTGTTGGGCGTGTTGTTGGGAGTTTGGAACTCCGGATTGACCCTCTCGGACGAAATCGAAGGGCGCACCGCCGTCACCGTGTTGAGCAAGCCTGTGGGCCGGAAAACATTCCTGTTGGGCAAGTTCACCGGACTGTTTGCCACGGTATTGCTGCAATTTGTCAGCATGTCGTTGGTCTTGCTGGCGGTGATTTCCTACAAAGTGCTGTTTGAAGCCGGCGAGACCGGCAAAATTGAGGCCACGCTGGAAGTGCATCGTCAGGAAATGCTCAGCGTGTTGCCGGGTTTGACCTTGCGGTTGATTGAGTGTGCCATTTTTGTTGCCATCAGCGTGGCGCTTTCCACGCGGTTGACGATGCTGGCCAACTTGGTGATTTGCTTTTTGATCTACGGGTTGGGGCATCTGGTGCCCCGAATTGTTCAGTCCCATATTGGGGAGTTTGAGATTGTTCAGTTCATGGGCCAGTTGATAGCCACGGTGTTGCCGGTGCTGGAGAACTTTGATGTAGAAGCTGCCACAACGACCGAAGTGCCGGTTCCGTGGTACTATGTGGGCTGGGCAGCGGTATATGGAGTGGTCTATTGCGTGTTTGCTCTGTTGGGAGCATTTGCAGCCTTTGAGGATCGCGATTTGGCCTAAAGGTGCCCGGCCCTCAGCAATAGGGGTTCCCCCTGCTTGGCCCAAGTGAGGTCGTGCCCATGTCCACGCAAGCTTTGCAAAAGTTGTTGCGAACCTGGGGGCCGGGACCGGTGGGCTGGGGGCTTTGGGGCCTCGGATGTGCCGTGTTGGCCGCCGCCACCGCGGCCGTGTTGCTGTGCACTTGGACTCTGGCGGCTTTTCTGCTGGCTCCAGAACAAACTGCCCAACTGCTCCCCTCCTGGATGGCTCATCCCCCTGGCTGGCTTCCTCTGGATTGGCCCACCGAGCGGCTCTGGTTGCTCCTGTTGGGTGGTTGGACACTGGCTTTGCTGTTCTGGTATGGGTGGTTTTTCTTGCTTCAGCGTGCAGCGGCACGCCAGGCTCAAAAATTCGCCGCCCAACTCCGGCAACAAATCTACCTGCATGCGTTTCAATTGGGCGATCCTTTGCTCTATGCCGGTGATCTGGACTCCGCCCCTTTGGTCCGACTGTTTGACAAAACCGTTGAACAATGCCGCCAGGGGGCTCGTGGGGTGTGGGCCACTTTGCTTCCCTTGGGCACCGTGGCCGTGGTTCTGGTAGCCGCCGGATTGTGGATTCACCTGTGGGCCACCTTGGCCATCTTGGCCCTCAGTGCCCTGTTGCTGGTGCTGTGGCAGGGATTCCAACAGCGAGCCGGGCAGCAGGAACTGCTATGCCGGGATCGGGCGGCCCGACAAATGACCCTCTTGCAAGAAACCCTCCAACTGGCCCGAGTGGTCAATACCCTCCTGCTGGACGATCCGCCAGGGGTGCCCTTTGCGGATTCCCTCCGGCAACTGGATCAGTACCAGTTGGAGTGTGATCGGGTGCGGCTGAGCCGCTGGATCCGCTTGCGATTGGGGCTACTGGCCGCAGGGGCGTTCGCTCTGGCTCTGGTGGGCTATCATGCCTTGGCCGGAAGGGGAGGAGCGTTGGGATTGCCCCAAATGGTGGTGTTGGCCGTGGCTTTGGGTTGGGCCTATGCCATCACCCGGCGGTGGCTTCGGCAGTGGCGGGAACTGCCCCAAGCCGACCAGGCCGCTCAACAAGTGCTGGATTTTCTCAGCCAGCCCCCCTGTGTCTCTCAGGCTCCTGAGGCTCAAGAGGTGCCGCAGCTTCAGAACCAGATCCGCTACGAGGATATGGTGCTGGTGGACGCTACAGGCAAGCGGGTGCTGGATCGGTTCACCGCCACCGTGCCTCGGGGACAGTTAGTGGCCGTGGTCAGCCCTCAACCACGATCGGCTTTGGCCCTGGGAAGCACGCTGGCCCGATTGTGTGATCCCACCGCCGGGGCCATCTACTGGGACTCCCTGGACCTGAAAAACGCTTCCCTGGATTCGCTTCGCAAGCGTCTGGGTCTGGTGTTTCAGCACGATTTGGTCTTCACAGGCACGGTGATGGAAAACATCCTGTGCAACGATCCCCACTTCAGCCCTGAGGATGTCCGAGGATTGGCCAAACGGTTGGGCCTGACCCCTTGGCTGGATCGGCTTCCTCAGGGATGGGAAACGATGGTGGGCCGACTGGGCAACTGGCTCCATCCCCTGGAGGCTCACTTCGTCGGGCTTTTGCGCACCTTGTTGCGAGGGCCCGAAGTGCTCTTTATTGAAGAACCCTGGGAAGAAGCCGAAACGGAGCTGGAACAACTGTGGGAAAACACTCTCGGAGAGATTCTACCGGGACGCACGGTGATCGTCGTGGCCCATCGCTTGTCCACGCTTCGCCGCGCCGATCAGGTCTTGTTGCTAGACGCCGGTTCTGTGGTGGCCCAAGGCACTCATGCCCAACTGGTCCAGTCCAGCCACTTGTACCGTCACCTGTTGTACATCTGGTTCAACCAGTTTCGGGAAAAAGACCAGGTGCCCGTGGGAGCGGAAAAGTAGCTTCCTGGCTGGGCCATCCAGGGTAGCGTCCAAGTGCCGTCTTGCAAGTGCTCCAGCAAAATCCTCCGCACCACTTCTATCGTGGCCCAATGCCGGTGGATGTTCACATGATCGCACACCACTTCGTGCTCGCTGGCAGCCAGGGCAAATCGGGCACTGGAGACACTCACCACTCCGTCGGTCCACGCTCCTCGGTACAAACGGCCCAATATGTTGTGATAATGGACCCAAGGTGCGCCGGGAGCATGCAACAGCACTTCCAAAGCCGGAGAACCAGGGCGGAGGGAGTCAATGCTGGTGCGGTTTTTCAGGGGGCTGTTGAGCCAGCGCACGCCTGGGTTGCGGCGATGAAGTTCGCTGAGGCTGCGAGTCAGGGCTGCGGGCAGAGTGATCACCCGATTCAGTGCCAAGGCCGTAAGCCGGTTGGCAAAGTAGCTCCCCCGATGCGGCGTGGCGATCATCACCACGCATCGCACAGCCGGATGCGGGTGGAAGAAGAAAGTTTGGGCCAATTCGGCCTTCACCTTGGCCGAAGCGTGGATTTTGTTAAACGGGGTGCTGCTGAAGGCTTCCCAAAACCGAGAGCCGCTTTCCACGGTGAGCATTCGGGCTAGAAGCCCTCCCATGCTGTGGCCCACCAAAACCATTTGACGCAGTGCCGGATCTTCTCCCTCGGGATCCAACTGGGCCAGCAACTGGTCCAGGTCCCGACGCAACTGCGCCGCTGCATACCAGAACGGTTGGCCCGTGGAGTACACATACAGAAAGAACTGGTACCGCTGCCGCAGCAGAGGTTCGGCTTGCAAGGAGTTGATCATCTCGGCCCAAGCCGAAGGATCAGACCACAGCCCGTGAATGAGCACCACGGGAATCTTGCCCTTTTGGTAGGGACGCAACAGATAAAAGCCTCGTCGGGAAAGTTTTTCCTCGGGCCACAAGAAGCCTTGGACGGCCAAAGGTTCCCAAGCGGCTTGCTGCATGGCATAGGCCAAAGGGGTGGTCAGGTCCACCTCCAGCGGCACAGGTCCACGGGAACCAGGGGCTTGAGTGTGCTCATAGGTGTCCCAAACCTCCAACCGCACCTGGGCGGCCAACACCGAGGGGCCGCGTCCCGAAAAGCGGACTGCGGGGCGGATCAGCGCCGTGGCCGGGGCGGCTGCTCCGGGGGTCAGTCGCTGCGCTTGGGAAAAAGCTCCCGAGGAGTCGGCCACCAAAATCAACGGCACTCCCAGCCCATAGCCACGATACTCCGGCTCCAACCCTTCCACCTGATAATCCCAGGCAAGCTCCACTTTGGTGATCGCCTCCGGCGGCCAGGATTGGGAGATCAGCACAGGCTCAATCCACCGCACTGCTTCGGGGGTGCGAATTGCCACCTTTTGGCCCCAAGTCCACCCCTCTTGTTGCAAAACCCGGATCACCTGCTCCACTCCTTGGCGGTAGCACAGACGAAGCTGCTCCAGGGTGGGATCGTAAGGGGACCGTCGGGAAGCGAGCCGAGGATCGGTCAAACCGAACCAGGCAGCCAAAGTGGCCGTGATGGCCAAGTCGGCAGATTCGTGCGGGCCAGTGGCGCGTTGGGCCAGTTGGAGTCCTAGGTGGCTCAGGGCCAGATAGCCCTCCAAGGAAGGCTGGCGTTGCACTTGGCCCAGCAGCAGCCAGAACTGTTCCCGGCGACTGCTCACCTCGGCCAGACCGTAACGCCGCAGGATGTCGTCCACACGCTGTTGTTTTTGGGAGAGCTGAGTTTGGGCTCGGGGCCAGGGCTGCCAGGGGCGGAGTGTCCCACACCCGCAGGCCAGCATCGCCACCATTGCTGTCAAAGCCCAACCCCAGCGGTTCTCCCTGCCTCCAGTGTTGCAACTGGCTAGCTGACCGTGCGGACCGGCGGGCTGCAAAACGCAAGCCATGAGTTGCTGCCTGGTGTGAGCTGGCATGGGTGAGCTGACCCAGGAAGGTTTCTTAGAAATCTCCAGGGGAACTATCAAGAGGAGCTGGCTCCAAAGCCACGGCTCTGTCTCACATCGGCCAAACCCGCAACCTGGGTTCAGCAGGGAATTGCTCTATGCGGATCGCCCTTGGTCCTCCGGGAAACTGCCCCCTATAATTGATTGCCACACGACACCACTTGTCTTTGCAACAAGGAGCTTGAAGGTGCTTTCGGCGCGGCCGAAGGTGGCAGAGCTGGTATTTCAACTCTATGCCAAGCCGCTGCACCCGGAGCTGTTTGATGTGCTGGCGCAGCGTCGGGTGGAGCGGGGTTCCTATCGCGCCGTGGTCCAAATCACTTCCGCCGGCCATGTGATCACTTGGCAACACGGCTCTTTGACTTTGTGCGAAGTGGCTGCCAGCGTCCAACAAGTGCTCCCCCAGCGGCAGCGGCTCTTTTCCTTTCGCCTACGCGGTCAGCGAAGCTATGAGAGCCAGTTTCCAGGCGTTCACTACCAGACTTCTTTCCAACTGGAAGTAATTGATCCGGAGGTGTTCTGGAGCTTCCAGGAGGAGTTGCGTCAGGACGGCCAGCACGAGGGTTTGCTTTATCACTTTGGCAACGGGGGCCGAGTGAGTTTGGGAGCGCTGAGCTACATCCATGTGGAAACTCGCAACCGCCTGTTTCTGATCCAGGCGTTTCACACCTTTCCGGACGATTATGCCGTGGTGAAGAGCCAGTCGCTGTTTGAGATCAGCAGCTAAGCTCACCGTTCTTCCCGAGGAGATAAGGACCGGGTGATCTTTTCGGGCTTGCGGCTAAGCTTGCAGTTGGAACTCCACTTGGGCTTCTTGCCGGAGGCGTTTGTGGTCTAGCACCAGCCCAAACCCCGGGGAGTCCGGCACCACCGCCCGACCGTCCTGAATCCCATATCCCGGTGCCAGCAACACTCGGGAAACCAGCGGGTCGTGCTCGGCCATATAGAAGTTGGGTAAAGCTCGGCCCAAGTGAAGCTGACAGTAAAATCCAATCAAACTCCCCCAGTTGTGCGGGGCCACTTGCAGCCCGAACTGAGCTGCCCAATGTGCCTCCTGTACAATCCCCTCCACTCCGAAAAAGTTCATATCTCCCTGGAATACATCAATGGCCTTGGCCTCCATGAACGGTCGGTAAGCTTCCAAGCGGTGTTGGGTTTCTCCGTCGGCCAGGAGGGTTTCCCAGCCTTGGCAACGCATCCATTGGCGGAACTGGCAGCAGGTTTCCACTTCTTCGGGGAACAGTTCTTCCACGAAGGCGAGTTTCAAGGGGCCGACTTGTTCCAGCAGTCGTTTGGCTCCTTGGGGCGTGTAGCCGTTGTTGGCGTCTATGGCGATGGTGAGTTCTTCGCCGGCGTGGTTTCGGATCAGGCGAAGCAC
Organism: Planctomycetota bacterium; assembly: GCA_024279285.1. Taxonomy (GTDB): domain Bacteria; phylum Planctomycetota; class Planctomycetia; order Pirellulales; family S012-138; genus S012-138. Next base: position 14,988 of record JAJRRR010000129.1, on the reverse strand, counting down.
TTCCACATCGCGCCGGTCGCCTTGGTGTCGGGGCATCCAGCGGTGTCCTCGGCCCACCTTCACTTTCACCGCCCGATGGCCCATCGCCCACGAAACATCCAACTCCCACCGAAACCGGTCCGGCCAGGTGTGTTCAAACTGCGGCAGCAGGTCGGCAAAGTAAATGGACCCGTCGTACACCGGCACCGACGGATGCCCTTGGTTGCCCAGGAGTTCATACACTGGCTTGCCCAGCACCTTGCCTGCCAGGTCCCAAAGCGCCATGGTGCTTGAACCCAACGGAGAACGGAACTCTCCCTGGTGGCGGAAACTAAAAGGGTTTTTTCCGATCAGTTGGGCCACCGCTTGTCGGGGAGCCCGACAATGTCCCAGGCCCTCCACGCCGGTGTTGGTCCTCAACAGCAGCACTCGATCCCAACTCCGTTCCCCATGTGTCCGACGCTGCGCGTTGCGTCCCACCAGCTTGATGCGGCGCAGGGGGAGCCGAAACACCATGGCTTGAGTGATTTTTAGCTCTGGCTGAGCTTGGGCCACTTGTGCCCCCAACACGCCCAACAACCCCCAGCCCATTTGTCGCAAAAACTGGCGTCGGGACTTCCGATCCACGGGGCGTGGGTTCACGGCTTAAGCTCCCTTGGAGTGTGGAATACGCACTCCAGGGTATCCGAAAACCACCAAGGGCTCCACTTGGAAGTTTTCGGTTTTTTCGCTCCGGAGGGTTGGTTTGGCAGGGGCACCGGGCCGGAAGCGCTTTTGACTTCCCTCGGGGCGTGTACAATCAAGCAAAGCCCGATTTCCACTCCGCAGCAAGGGAACTCCCACTCATGAGCGAGAAACTGCTGGATTTTCGCAGCGACACGGTCACCCGGCCCACCCCGGCTATGCGCGCCGTCATGGCCCAGGCCGCCGTGGGTGATGATGTGTTTCACGAAGATCCCACCACCAACGAATTGCAAGAAGTGCTGGCCGAGATGTTGGGCAAGGAAGCAGCGTTGTTTGTTCCCTCGGGCACGATGTCCAATCAGATTGCCATTCGGGTGCATTGCCGACCTGGGGATGAGCTGCTTTGTGAGAGCACCTCGCACATTTTCAACTACGAGCAGGGAGGCTATGCCCAACTCAGCGGGGTGGCAGCCCGACCTGTGCCGGGACACTACGGAATCTGGCAGCCCGAACAACTCCACGGACTGATCCGCCCTGAGGACGAACATCTGGTCCGCACCCGATTGGTCTGCCTGGAAAATACCCACAACCGGGGCGGAGGTCGTGTGTGGCCTTATGAGACCCTGGAAGCCGTGTGTCGTTGGGCTCATCAGCACGGCCTGTGCACCCATCTGGACGGTGCGCGGCTGTTTAACGCCGTGGTGGCCACAGGGATAGAAGCCCGTCGCTGGGCTCAACATTTCGACACCGTCAGTGTGTGTTTCAGCAAAAGTCTTGGAGCCCCGGTGGGCTCGGCGTTGGCCGGACCTCGGGACTTGATCCGCGAAGCCCGACGCCATCGCAAACTTTTCGGCGGGGGGATGCGTCAATCGGGCATCCTGGCTGCCGCCGCCTTGTTCGCCTTGCAACACCACATTGAGCGACTGGCCGAAGACCACCAGAACGCCCAACGCCTGGCCCAAGGAATTGCCCAAATCCCCGGTCTGACTCTGGATCCTCCCGATGTCCAAACCAACATCGTCATCTTCCGCGTGGACCCGGAGTTGGGCACGGCCGAGCAGGTAGTGGAAGCCTTGGCCCAAGAAGGAGTGTTGATGATCCCCTTTGGCCGGCGGCACATTCGGGCTGTCACCCATCTGGATGTCAACGCCGAGGATGTCCAGCGGGCGATAGATGCCTTGGCCACGGTGGTCCAACACCTGGGAAAGCAAAAGCCCTCGGCCGCCTCCGCTCCTGGAGGGCCTTACGCGGGCTAAAGGGGCGGGCCAGGGGTTTTTCGGAGGCTTGCTCCTCCCGAGCAGGGCGGCTTTTTGCTGCTTCGGGGGCTGTTCAGCGCTGCTTAGGCGGCGTTGTCTCAACTTCGCCCCAGCACTAAGATGCACACAGAGACCCCAAAAGTCTCGCGGCTTGCGTGTTCTTGCATCAGCTAAAAAAATCCCTGAGCAAAAGAGGGCACTTTGCATGTTTGAGACCCTTCAAAAAGGACTTCAGCAAGCATTTCGGCATCTTACGGGCCAAGCCAAGCTCACCGAGTCCAACATGCGCGAAGGACTGCAAATGGTCCGCCGCGCCTTGCTGGAAGCGGATGTCTCCTACGATGTAGTCAAACAGTTCATGGAACATGTGACCCAGCGGGCGTTGGGCCAGGAAGTGCTCAGCTCCTTGCGGCCCACCGAAATGCTCCTCCAGATCGTCTATCAAGAGCTGGTGAATCTGATGGGCCCGGTGGACACATCGATCCGCTTGGGCTCGTTTGGGAAGATCATGCTTTGTGGGCTTCAGGGTTCGGGGAAGACCACCACCTGCGCCAAGCTGGCCCGATTGTTGAAAAAACACGGCCGACGCCCGCTGATGATCGCCGCCGACTTGCAGCGTCCCGCGGCTATTGAACAGCTCATCGTCTTGGGCCAGCAGATTGATGTGCCGGTCTATGCCGACATGCAGGCCAAAGACCCCGTGGCCGTTTGCCAGGCCGGCATTCAGGAGGCCCGAGACCGCGACGCCGATGTAGTGCTGATTGACACCGCCGGGCGACTCCACATTGACCAGGAGCTAATGAAACAGCTCCAGGAGATAGATCTGCGCGTGCAACCGGATCACTGCTTCCTGGTGGTGGACAGCATGACCGGCCAGGATGCCGTCAACAGTGCCAAGGCGTTCAACGACGCTTTGGAACTCAACGGGGTGATTATGACCAAGTTGGACGGGGATCAGCGTGGTGGGGCCGTGCTGAGCGTGAAAGCCGTCACCGGAGTGCCCATCAAGTTCCTCGGAACCGGAGAGCACATCCAGGAGCTGGAGCCTTTCAATCCCGAGGGAATGGCCAGCCGGATTCTGGGCATGGGCGACATGATGGAGCTGATCCGTCGTGCCCAGATGGAGCTGGATCGGGAAAAAATGCGTCAACAAGAAGAAGCCCTGCGTCAAGGCAAGTTCACCCTGGAGGAGTTCCGCGATCTGATGCGTCAGACCCAACGGCTGGGCCCCTTGGGCAAGTTGATGTCCTTGGTTCCGGGCATGGGAGCGTTGCAGGAGGTGATGGGCGATGCCGACGCCGAGCGGGATTTGCGTCGGGTCTGTGGAATCATTGACTCCATGACCCCTGAGGAGCGCCGCAATCCTAAGATCATCAACCAAAGCCGCCGTCGGCGAATTGCCGCCGGAGCAGGGGTCAAGCCCCATGAAGTTTCCGAACTAGTCAAGCAGTTTGAAGCCATTGCTTCGGTGATGCAGTCATTGGCCGGCAAGGGGCTTCGGGAGCGGATGCGTGCAGTGCAAGAGATTCAACAGACGATGATGGCAGATCCCACCCGACCTCTAGTGCGCCAGAAAAAAGGCACCGGCAAACGCCTCACTTCCAAAGAACGAGCCCGATTGCGAAAACTCCGCGAAAAAGAAGCCCGACGCCGCCGACGACTCCAAAAACGCCAAAAGGGCAAATAGAGTCTTTCCTGGGCTATTTCTCCGACTGGGCCGAAGCTACATGCTCCAGCACCCCACAGACGATCGTGCGCAGTTTAGGCTCAGCTTGGGCAGCCACGGCCAGGATTTCCTGAACATCCACCGGTTTTAAAGCATCCGGCAGACACATATCCGTGATGACCGAAAGTCCCAGGCACCGCATCCCGGAGTGCACGGCCACGAGCACTTCCGGCACGGTGGACATTCCCACCGCATCGGCTCCAATGAGCCGCAAAAACCTATATTCCGCCCGGGTCTCCAAGTTCGGACCGGTGACGGCCACATAGACACCTTTGTGGGCGACGATGTCGTTTAGTCGGGCCACACGCAGGGCCACATCGATCAGTTCCGGGTCATAGGGTTGGGACATATCGGGAAACCGCGGCCCTAGCTCATCGTCGTTGATCCCGATCAGCGGGTTTCCGTTCATCAGGTTGATGTGATCATCAAGCACCATAATGTCGCCGGTTTGGAAGTGGGGATTCAGCCCTCCGCAGGCATTGGAAACCACCAGCAACTGGGCACCCAGAGCCTTCATCACTCGCACTGGAAAAGTGATCTCCTGGTAGGAGTAGCCTTCGTAGGCATGGAACCGGCCCTGCATGGCCACCACCGGCAAAGAGCACAAACGGCCCAAGACCAACTGTCCCTCATGCCCTACGGCCGTGGAGCGCGGAAAGTGAGGGATGGACTCATAAGGGATCAGGGCTTCTTGCTGGATTTCCTGAGCCAGCGAGCCCAAGCCCGTGCCCAGGATCAACCCCACCTGCACCTCGCCGCTCCAGTGCTGACCGATGGCCTGCAACGCCTCCTTGACTTGGGCACGAATGTGCAACATGGCCACAGGCTCCAGCTAAGCGAGACCGTGCTGGTGTAGCAGTTGCCGGAATCGGGGACACGCACGCAAGGGGTCCAAGTCCTGGTCGTAGGCCAATTGGGCAGGATCATTAAAGCCCAAGGCCAAAGACCGTTCCAAAGCCTGGAAGGCTTCCTCCACCTGGCCCACCCGAGCCAGACTGCAGGCCAGGTTGTAGTGGGCCGTGGGATCCTCCGGACGCAAGCGTACCAAACGCCTATCCACTTCCAGGCATTCTTCAAAATACCCACATCGCATCAACAGGTCGCTGAGCACCCAAAGGGCATCTACATACTCGGGACTTCGTGCCGTTAAAGCTCGAAAAAAACGCAAGTCAAACTCCAACTGGCTCGTGCTGGCCGGCTCCGTCCAGGAGCGGTCCAGAAGGTGACTACTGCCCTGCTGTTGGGACATGATGGTTCCTTTCCCCTTGGGAAAGAAGTGTTTGGGAATCGGCTTTTGGACATCGGCGGAACCGACGCCCCGCTTCCACGCTCTCCTCTGTCCCGGGGGTTGGCTGCTCCCAAGCCTGCTGCCCGGGAGAGCTCAAGTTGTGTTTGCTCAAAACCGGCCTTTGGGGAGCTAGGCTTCGTCCTCTTCCTGGGGGGAATCAGGTTCAACGGCTTCTTCGTCCAGGTCTTCTTCCATTTCCTCGGCTAGTTCTTCTGGAGGCACAGGGGCATCTTTTTCCTCCAGTGGGAACTTCTCGTCATCAAACCGCTCTTGCAGCTCGCGCTCAAACTCCTCATCCAGCTCTTGATCAAAGTCCTCGTCAAAGTCTTCGTCAAAATCTTCGTCGTCAAATTCTTCTTCGTCTTCTTCCCAGGGTTCTTCCGCAGGCGGTTCTTCCTGCATGTGGACTTCCGGGGCCGGGAAGTCCATCCACTGCGGAGATGGGTTTGGCAAGCGTTTCAAAGGTGTCTTCATCGTCTTGGGCTGACTTTCCAGGACAAACCACCACCGAAGGATAATGGGCTAGTAAACCGGAGTCGTCGGATTTGTCAAGCGCAAGTCGTGTGGGGGATGAGCGTTTTTCGGGCAATTGGCAACCGGTGGGAAGTTCGGCCAGGTTTGAGGACTTCCCCCGGCGGAGCTTGTGGCGCAGTATGTTTGACAAAAGCCCCTGGGTCGGACTTTTCCCTGACCGTTCCCTAGCAGGACTGACACCATGAGCCAAGCTGCATTGCAAGGACTGTTTGTGCCCAATCTGGTGCCACTGGACGAACAGGGCCGAATCAACGAGCCGGAGCTGCGTCGCTATGTGGATTGGCTCATTGAGCGGGGGGTGCATGGGCTGTATCCCAACGGCTCCACCGGAGAGTTCGTGCGCTTCACGCCCGAAGAACGCCGGCGAATTGTGGAAATTGTGGCCGATCAGGTCCGAGGGCGTGTGCCGATCCTGGCCGGGGCTGCGGAGGCCAATGTGCGGGAAACGCTTCGGGCCTGCGAGCACTATGCCGGTTTGGGCGTTCGGGCCGTGGCCATCGTAGCCCCCTTCTACTACCGGCTCAGCCCAGAGGCCGTGTATGCTTATTTCAAACAAATCGCCGATCATGCCCCGGTGGATGTCACCCTCTACAACATCCCCCAGTTCGCCTCGCCGATTGATGTGTCCACCGTGCGCCGTCTGGCTGAGGAGTGTCCGCGGATTATCGGGATCAAGGACTCCTCGGGCGACTTGCCTCACATGATGCGGATGATCCAGCAAGTGCGTCCGATCCGGCCGGAGTTCTCGTTCTTGACAGGTTGGGAAGCGGCCCTGGTGCCGATGCTCCTGGCCGGCTGCGACGGAGGGACCAACGCCACCACGGGAATCATTCCGGAAGTGATGCGCCGGATGTACGATCTGGCCCGAGCCGGACAGTTCCACCAAGCCATGCAGCTTCAGTACAAGGTGCTCAAGCTGTTTGATGCCATGGTTTACACGGCTGATTTTCCCGAAGGATTTCGGGTGGCGTTGAGCTTGCGGGGATTCCGCACCGGCCGGGGGCGCCAGCCCTTGAGTGCCCAACAACAACGCCAACTGGAACAACTCCGCCAAACTCTGGCCCAACTCCTCCAGGAAGAAGGCTTTCTTCAAGAGCCGCTGCCCGAAGCCCCCTCGGCCGGCTCGGAAGATGTAGATCGGATCGTTCAGGAAGTGATGGCCCGACTTCAGCAGCGTGGGATGGGCTAAACGCTCAAGCAACCACAAGTGCTGCGGGAGTTCTGTGTTTGGCCTACCGAAGCTTTGCTTCGGCTCTTAGAATGAAAAACTGCAAGCCTTAAACCCTTTTGGCACGAGTCGGGTTCTATGCTTCAGTTGATCTACTATCCTCATCCCACGCTGCGTCATCGCAGCAAGCCCCTGCGCCGGGTGGACCAGCAAGTGCATCGCTGGGTGGAAGAGATGTTTGCCCTGATGTACGAGCATCAAGGAGTGGGGCTGGCGGCCAATCAGGTGGATTTGCCCTATCGGCTGTTTGTGATGAATCCCACCGGCGATCCCCAGCAGAAAGACCAGGAATTGGCCATCATCAACCCGGTGTTGAGCCGTCATCGCGGCTCCCAGGAAGACGAGGAAGGGTGTTTGAGTTTGCCGGAGATTCGGGCACCGGTGGTGAGGGCGGCTCGGGTGGTGTTGGAGGGTTTTGGGCTGGACGGACGACCTCTCCGCCTGGAACTGGAAGGTTTTTCTGCCCGGGTGGCCCAGCACGAAGCCGATCATTTGGATGGGGTGCTGTTCATTGATCGGCTCTCACCCACCGCTTTGGCCCAAATCAAACCGGCCCTGGAAGAGCTGGAGCTGGAGTTCCGTTCGCGGCGCAGTCAAGGGGCCATTCCCGACGATAAAACCATCTTGGACCGTCTGGCCCAGTTGGAACGGCAACGCTGCCAACTGCCGCAACAGGCAAGCTGACGGATTGCCTCTATTCCAAGCCGAAGATGCGCCGGGGGTTTTCTACCAGGATTTGCCGAGCCAGGTCCAACGCGCGCTGCTCGCTCCAGCGACGGTGGAGGACGAACTCTTGGGCCAGCACTCGGGCCAGCACCCGTTTGAACATCCCGAACTTGGGCAAGGCAAACTCCAGCTTGTACATATCGCTGTAGTAGCCGATGATCTTGTTCCGCGGTACGGCTTCCAGACGGTTGGCCAAGTCGCGGTAAATCACGCTGGGCGTGTTGCTGTACCACCAGTGCCCGTGCACCACCACATTGGGAAAAATCCAGCTATAAGCCACCAACTCCTGATTGGTCACACTGGCCAGCACCGAAACGGGAAACACCACCTGGGGAAACGCGTTCCACAGCTTGGCATACTGAATCAAGGAAACCCGAGAATCAAACAAGTCCTGACCCTGATAAACCCCATGGGCATAAACGCCTCGGTTGACCCCAATCATCAAATCAAACGGCAACCGGAACTCCTGGCATCGTTGAGCCAGGGACCAGAAGACAAAACGACTCCAGAGGGAACGGGCTTGGGCGTGCTGAGGGTTTTGTTGCAACTGTTTCCACGCTCCGTCGGCCTGATCGGGGGGAACTTCTTCAGGGCAAAAGTCCGGTGGGAGTGAAATAGCACAGGCTTTGGCCCCTTGGGACACAAAGTGCTCAAACAACCGGTCCAGTGCCCGGCCCAAGCTCTCTGCCCCATGTACTTCCACACCAGTGGCCCGAACCAACCGCTGCTGCACCTCTGGTTCGGTGAGCTTGAAGACCAGATCGTCCGTGCGCAGACAAGGCACATAGCGCGAAGTGTCAAACCCTTGCAAGGGATCGTCAAAGTCGTTGGTCAAAAACACCGCTTGCAACCGGCTGGTGCGCAAGACCTGTTGTTCCCAATCGGCACGCTGCGTGGCTTGTTCGGCCAGGTGCCAAAGCTCCTCCCAGTTCTCTTCCGTGATGCGCTCATGCGGGAAACCAAACAGCCGTTGAGCAATCTCCACCAGCCAACTGTATTGCACCGTGTTGTCTATGTGCTTCAGATAGGGGATCAGGGCCGCGGCTTGGGCTTTAGGGTCTTGGGGAACTTGAGGGCCTTCTATGGTCTTCTTGGGCATTCCGGCCGAATGGGCCAGCTCGGTGTAGTAGTGATAGCCCAAAAGATCCGTCAGCGTTCGGGCACAAGGGGCGTGAGGATTGATGTGGGTATGAGGATCCACCAGTTCCCATTGCTCTATCTGCTCCAACAACCGTTGTTCCAGGGCTTGGCTCATGGCGGGGCTCCTCAGTTGGCGAAACTGGGCACTACCATACCCAGCCTAATCTCCCAGGGGAAGATGCCCTACGAAGCCCCTAGGGTCGCTGCTCCCGGAGAGCCAACACTTGTGGCAAGAGCCTGGCTTGCTAGGAATCCTGGGGCTTTTGGGCCTCGGATTCTTGGGAGCAGATGGGAACCGACTCCGCATCCGAGTTGGCATTGGGGGCCTGAGGGTCGGCCGAGTCGGTTGAGTCCGGGAGCTGGGGACTTTCCGCCGGAGAAACGCCAAAGATTTTCTCGTAGATTTGCACCAGCACCGAAGCTCCCGGGCTCCCTTGGGTACGCAAGTGCTCAATATCCCAAAGCTCTTGCACTACAAAAACGGTTCCGGGATGTTCTGGGGCTCGGGCTTGGGCCAGTTGCCACAACAGGCGTCGCTGGTGACGGTCCAACTGATGGAGCCGGCACAATTGCTGGAATAGGCGTCCAGGATGGAAACACCGCCGCCGTTCCCCCTGGTAGCGAAGCAACCAGTGCAACGCGCCCAACAGGGCTGCGGCCACAGCTACAAAGGCCAGGATTCCCACTGCGTCGCCCCAGTCTAGTTGGGACTCGGGGCCGCGGAATCGGCGACCAAGTTCTTCAGGGCGTGTGGCTTGAGCCAGCAGTGTCCACCAGTTCATATCTGGAAGTCCTCAGAAGCTGGAGCCACAGCTTGTGCCCGACGCTGAAGCACCGCCCGAGCTGCGTCCTGAACCAGCACGCTGGGATCTTGCAGTGCATGGCGAAGGGCTTCGTCCACTTCGGAGCCTTCTCCGTGGGCCAAGGCTTCCACCGCTTCTACCCGAACCAGGTGGTCTTCATCCTGTAGCAATTGCATGAGCGTGTTTTGCACTTGCGGGACTACACCCATGGCCACGGCCATCTCCACTGCCCGAAGTCTCCGCGATCGGGCACGAGCCAAAAGTTCCTGACGCAATTGCACCAGAGCTTGAGGATCGGCCTTGGCTACCATCTGGCCGGTGGTCTGACGCGACACATCGTCCAAGGTGTCAAAGCTGCCCAAATAACGCGAAAACCGGAACTCCGGCAAGGCTTCGCTGGCGGCTTTGCGCACCAAGGGATGAGGATTGTCCAGGGCTTCCACCAGCATGGACAGTGCTCCGGGGATGTTTCGCTGTCGCAGTTGGGCCACGGCGGCGGCTTGGACCTGGGGATCGGGATCCTTTAGGGCTTCCAGCACCAACTGATTGGCTTCCGCTCCGGGAAACTGAGCCAAAGCCTGAACTGCTGCGCGACGCCCGGCTGGTTTACCCCGTTGAGCCAAGTGGCGTAAGGCTTCAAATACCTGACGACGCGGCACCCGAGTGTGGGTGAGAAACTCCACCGCGCTGTATTGCTGGGCTTCGTTGAGCTGGTCTAGCAAGCCCTGCTTCGGATCGGCCCAAGCCACACGCTCTATCCGACGCAGATTGGTCGCCGCTGTGCGCGAGGGCCGAGCACCTATCTTGCTGAGCAAAAATTGCAAAAACTTCAAGTCGGTGCGTCGGGCCAGCGTTTGCAACGCGGCTGAGGGAGCCGTGGGATCGTCCAGATAAGAAAGCAGCAATCGCAAAATCGGTTCGCGCTGGCTGTGGGCCAGAAAGTCCAAAATCTTCAAATAACACGGATGGAACGGATCGCCCAAGATGCGCTTCAACAACACATGGTCCCGAGGGGCCAGCATCAAAAACGCTTCCAGCACCTCGTCGCGCTGATGCTGGTTCCAGCGTTGGATAGATTTCTCCAGAGCGGAGAGGACAAAATCGCGCAAGCGTCTCGGGTCCCGGCGGTCCTTGTAGTTGCGCACCCCATGCAGGTCTTCATGGAGTCGCTGGGCCAGATGCAAAAGGGTTTCGGCCACCAACTCCGGCTCAGGGCACTGGGGGGACTCCAGCAGCGTCAGCAGCACCGGCAACAGATCGTACTGCCGCAACCACACCACGGCCGAGAAGGCATTGCGTCGGGATTGTTCGTCCTGACCCAAGAGGGCATCACGCAGGGCTTTTTCCAGCCGGGAACGACGCTCCTCCAGAATGGGCTTCCACTTGGAGGGTAAGCGGTGCAAACGGCGCACGATTTCCCGCTGACCCAGCACGCTCCGACGCTCCAGCAAGGCTCTGAGGGCAGCTTCTTGAAGCTGGGGGTCCGAAGCATCCAGTGCGGCCAGGAGCACCGGAACGGCAGCGTCGTTTTCGGTGCGGGCCAGAAAGTCCAGTGTGCTTTTCAACGGTTGGCTCATCATGGCTCCTAGCTCCTGTTAGAATGTTCCACACAGTTTGAGCGTTGCCAAACGGGGACTTGTTTCCCAAATGCCACAATCTGCTTTGCCCCAGGCCCCCAGACGGAAAATCCGGCCCAATCCCTACAACCGGCCCAAGAAACTTCCGCCAACTGCAAAGGGAACGGCCATGCAAGTGGTCCAGTTGGAAAGCATCAAGCCGTTTGTGACCAAAGACGGCTCGGAGATTCGGGAGCTGCTGGCTTATCGCAACTCCTGCATTCGCAACCAATCGCTGGCCGAAGCCCGACTCCGCCCCGGCGCGGCCACCACCCCCCACTTCCACCGAAAAACCGAAGAAATCTACTTCATCCTGGAAGGCCAAGGATTGATGTACCTGGACGGCCAGCAGCGTTCGGTGGGCCCAGGAGATGCCATCGCCATCCCGCCGGGAGCTGTGCACACGATCCGCAACACCGGCTCGGGAGTGCTTCGCTTCCTGTGTTGCTGCGCTCCAGCTTATGAACACGACGACACCGTGCTGGTGGAGTTGCCCGGACAGGCTCCTTAGCTTCCCTTTGGTTTAGGGACCGGAGGTTGGATGTTCAGCCCTCTTGGGTTCTCAGGCTCCCTTGGGCTAAAGTGGGAGCTTGAGAACAGCCCTCGTGTGTTTCAGGAGCCGGAGATGACCATGGGTCGTGGCAGCGTGCGCAAGGTGGATCCTTCCATTGACCTTTCGGAGCACCTGTGGCACATGGACCGCCTGCCGCGTCCTTGGGACCCGGGGGTGGTGTTCCCTCAGCCAGGACCGGTGGAAGTGGATGTCGGATGCGGCAAAGGGACCTTTCTGCTCCAAGCCTCGCTGGAGCATCCGCAGCGCAACTACTTGGGCATTGAAAAACAGTACAAGTTCGCCGCTTATTCGGCCTCTCGGGTGGCCAAGCGGCACTTGCCCAATGCTCGGGTGGTGCATGGGGACGCATTGTGGGTGTTTCGGGAAGTTTTTACGCCTGGGTCGCTGGCAGCCGTGCATGTGTACTTTCCCGACCCTTGGTGGAAGAAGCGGCATCGCAAGCGTCGGGTCATGGTCCAGCCGTTTCTGGAGGATGTGCAACGCACGCTTCAGCCTGGGGGAGAACTTCACTTCTGGACCGATGTGGAAGACTACTTTCAAGAGACCGTGGCCTTGATTGCCCAAGTGACGGATCTGGAAGGACCGTTTGAAGTGCCCCAGCGGCCCGCTCAACACGACCTGGACTACCGGACCAACTACGAGCGTAAGGCCCGACTCCAAGGACGCCCGGTGTTTCGTGCCCTTTATCGGAAAAGGAGTTCCTGATGGCGCATGCTCCAGAACAACCAACTGTGGATGTGGTGGCCGTGGGAGCCCATCCCGACGATGTAGAAATCGGCTGTGGAGGCACCCTGGCCCTGCTGGCCCAGCTGGGCTATCAGGTGGCCATCGTGGACCTGACCGATGGCGAACCCACCCCCAACTCTCCGGGTCCGGAGGTGCGTTTGGCCGAAGCTCAAGCAGCCGCACGAACCCTGGGAGCTGTGCAGCGGCACACGCTCCCTTTGCCCAACCGGCGGTTGATGGACACTTGGGAAGCCCGAGTCAAGCTGGCCACTTTGTTGCGGAGGCTGCGCCCCCGAGTGGTGCTCAGCTTGGGGGCTCGCACCCCTTTGGCCTCGCCCGATCATTGGCAAGCCGCCCTGATCACCGAAGCTGCGGTCTTTTACAGCCGTTTGACCAAGTGGGACCACGAGTTTGACGACTTGCCCCCGCATCGGATTGAGCACCTGTTGTACTATCCCTTGGGATTTTCGCTGTGGAAACCCGACACGGAGGTGTTTCCCATCGTGGTGGACATCAGCACCACGATGGCCATCAAGATGGAAGCCATTGGTTGCTACCAGACCCAATTTCCTCCGGAAAAACGGCATGTGTTGCAGCGTGTGCAGGCCCTGGCCCATGCCCAAGGAGCCTTGGCCGGAGTGGAGGCAGCCGAGGTGCTCTGGAGCCCTCGCACGGTGGTGGTGCGCGACCCGATCAAGTGGATCACCGGAGAATTTTAACTCTAAGCGGTTTGACCGGAGGCGACACGAGGAGCCAGCGGCGCTGCTGCCCAGAGGCACTTTCGGAGCCCAAACTGATGGAGGAGGAGTTTTTCCGGTTCCTGGCCCGGCGTGTTCCCCGGCAAGGTTTCCCTGGTACGGGCCCGGGCGATGATGCCGCGTGGTGGCAAGCGGCAGGGCGTTGGGTGGTGTCCACCGACACCGTGGCCCAAGGAACCGACTTCCTCCTGCCTCCGGCCACGGGATGGCAGGTGGGCTACAAAGCCCTGGCCGTGAACCTCTCAGACCTGGCGGCCATGGGAGCCGTGCCCCAGTTGGCCCTGGTCAATCTGATGCTTCCTCGCCGCAAGGCCCTCAAGCTGGCCCAGGAAGTCCAGCAAGGCATCTGGCATCTGGCCCAACGCACCGCAGTGCAAGTAGTTGGTGGCGATTTGACCACTTGGGAAGGTCCTTTGGCGGTGTCGGTCACTGTGTTGGGCCGACTCCCCCCGGGACAAAAGCCTTGGCTGCGACAAGGTGCCCAAGTGGGGGATCGCCTGTTGGTAAGTGGCCCTTTGGGTGGGAGTATCTTGGGCCGACACTTGCACCCTCCGATTCGGATTCAAGCCGCCTTGGCTCTGCGCCGTGTGGCCCAGGTTCATGCCGCCATTGACATCAGCGACTCGCTCACTTTGGACCTATGGCGTTTGTGCCAGGCAAGCGGAGTAGGAGCCGAGGTGGAACTGGCCCGGGTGCCTGTGCACCCCGACGCTCACTTGCTTGCTCAACGCCACCCCGAGCAAGGCTCTCCCTTGGACCACGCTCTTTACGACGGGGAGGACTTTGAGCTGTTGGTCGCTCTGGCCCCGGAGGATGCACGGCGAGTGCTCCAACTTCGGCCCGGCGGAGTGCAATGGCACGACATCGGCCAGGTGCAACGGGCTTCCCAACTGGAAGCCGTGCGCAGCGATGGAACCCGAGTGCCGCTTCAGGTTCGGGGCTACGAGCACTAGGGGAAAAAGCATTGGCTCTGGCCGCAGAGGTTGAAATAATCTTTCCCAACCCTTGGGCAGCCGGAACTTTTGCTCCTCACGAAGCCAAGGACCGTTGAGAGTGTCGGAGCCGTTGCGCGCAAGGCTGTGGCAATACTTTGCGGTGTTGGGCCCTGGGATTTTGGTGGCTGCCACGGGCGTAGGGGCCGGCGATCTGCTCACGGCCGCTTTGGCCGGTTCGCAGGTCGGGGTGGTGCTGCTTTGGGCCGCCTGGCTGGGAGCCTTGGGCAAGTGGACCCTCAGCGAAGGCATCGCACGATGGCAAATGGCCACCGGAACCACTTTGCTGGAAGGTTGGGTCCGCCACCTGGGCCCTGTGCTGGTGGGGTTTTTTCTGCTTTATCTGCTGGTGTGGTCGTTCGTGGTGGGAGGAGCGCTGATTTCGGCCTGTGGGGTGGCCGGGGCAGCCGTCTGGAACGGCGGTGATCCTCATCGGGCCAAAGTGTTCTGGGGCATCGGGCATTCGCTGCTGGGAGTGGTGTTTGTCCTCTGGGGAGGGTTCGTGTGGTTCCAGCGATGCATGGCTGCATGCGTGGGAGTGATGTTTGTGCTGGTCCTGGGAGCAGCCGTGATGATGCCCCAGGTGGACTGGCTCCAAGTGGCCAAGGCCCTGCTGCCCCAAAAAGTCCCTGCTCAGGGAGTGGCCTGGACCCTAGGCGTATTGGGCGGAGTGGGTGGCACGGTCACCCTGCTTTCTTATGGCTACTGGGTTGCCCATCACCAGCGCCAAGGCCCCCAAGGACTCCGCCTGTGCCACCTGGACTTGGCAGCCGGCTATGCCATGACGGCGCTGTTTGGCATGGCTATGGTCATCATTGGTTCGCGATTCACGCTCCAAAAGGACCCTCTGCTTGCTTTGGAGCTGACGCGATTGATTCAGCAAGCCCTGGGCCCTTGGGGAGCCTGGGCGTTTTTGTTGGGTTTTTGGGCGGCGGTGTTTTCCAGCTTGTTGGGCGTG
>JAJRRR010000128.1 GCA_024279285.1 Planctomycetota bacterium | reverse complement strand
CTTGCCATCCTGGACCCCCTGCCATGTTTTTCTCCAGCCCGGAAGAAGAAATCTACCAAGAACACATCCTGGAACATTACGAGGAGCCGTATCATCGGGGCCATTGCCCCCAGGCTACCCATGCCCATGAGGACGACAACCCGTTATGTGGGGATTTCGTCCGGGTGGAGTTGCGAATTGATCCCCAGGGGGTGATCCGCGACGCTTATTTCACAGGTCAGGGATGCTGTATCAGTCAGGCGGCCGCTTCCATGCTCATGGAGCACATTGAGGGCAAAACGATTGATGAGGTGGAGCGGTTTCGGGCCCAGGACATGCTGAAACTGTTTGGCGTGCGGCTGACGCCTAACCGGCAGAAGTGTTGCTTGTTGCCTTGGAAGGTGGTTCAACAGGCTCTGTTTTCTCCCTTGAAACCTTCTCAGGAGTCTTCCTCGGACGATTCGGCCCCAGGAGAGCCCAACTCATGAACGCCCAGGCTTCGGTGCAACTGGACCCGATGCGCATTCGGGAGGATTTCCCGATTCTGAAGCGTCGCGTGCACGACGGTCGCCCCTTGGTCTATCTGGACAACGCCGCCACCACCCAACGACCCAAGCAGGTCATTCAAAGCATCGTCCAAACCAGCGAGCAGCACTACGCCAATGTCCATCGGGGAATCCATACTCTCAGCGAGCAGAGCACTGACTTGTACGAAGGAGCCCGAGAAAAAGTGCGGCAGTTTATAAACGCCGCTTATCCCGAAGAAGTGATCTTCACTCGCGGCACCACCGAAAGCATCAACCTGGTGGCCCGCAGTTGGGGCGACGCTAACTTGGGTCCAGAAGACGAAATCCTCCTGACCCAAATGGAACACCATGCCAATCTGGTCCCCTGGTTCCAGTTGGCCCAACGCACTGGTGTGAAGTTGCGATTCGTTCCCCTTGGGGACGACGGCCACTTGGACCTGGAACAACTAGAACAGTTGCTCTCCCGGCGCACCCGACTGGTCGCCGTGACGGCCATGTCCAATGTGCTGGGCACGGTGCCGGATTTGCCGCGGATCATTCAGGCGGCACACGATGTAGGGGCTCTGGTCTTGGTGGACGCTGCCCAATGGGTGCCGCATCGCCCCACGGATGTCCAAGCCTGGGGGGTGGATTTTCTGGCCTTCAGTGGGCACAAGATGTTGGGCCCTTCGGGCGTGGGGGTGCTGTATGGCCGTCGAGAGCTGTTGGAGCAGATGCCTCCGTTTTTAGGCGGCGGAGGAATGATCCGGCGCGTGACCTTGCAGGGGTTTGAACCGGCCGAACTTCCGGCCAAGTTCGAAGCTGGCACGCCTCCGATCGTGGCGGCCATCGGGCTGGGGGTGGCTGTGGACTACCTGTGCCAGTTCTCCTGGGAAGCCATCCATGCCCACGAATTGCAACTGACTCGCCGTGCCCACGAGCTTTTGCAACAAATCCCCGGGTTGCGCATCCTCGGCCCGGAGCCAGAGCAAAAAGGCGGCATCGTCTCATTTGTCTTTGAACGCATCCATGCCCACGATGTAAGCTACTTGCTGGACCGTTATGGGGTGGCGGTTCGGGCCGGACACCACTGTGCCATGCCGCTTCATCAGCGATATGGTGTGCCGGCCAGCACCCGAGCCAGCTTCTACATCTACAACACTCCTGAAGAAGTAGAAATCCTGGCTGAAGCCTTGGACCAGGTACGACGGTTCTTTCGCCAATAGGGCTTCTCGGATACCAAAAAGCCCGCAGTGCAACTGGCTTCCGCCTGCAATGGCACCAAGGCGAACAAAAAAACCTTGCCCCCAGAGCAGCCTGGCCGATATAGATTGGCAAGGAAGCTGTT
>JAJRRR010000127.1 GCA_024279285.1 Planctomycetota bacterium | reverse complement strand
CTAGCAACAGCTATGTGAGTGGAGTTAGGAAGACACTGCTTGTGGAGCAGAGGAACTCAAGGCCATGATGCGGCAAGAGTACCATTGGCAACAGCAATTGGCTTGGGCAATCAATCGTCGGGTGTTTTTGCAACAAGGGGGATTGGGGCTTGGAGCAGCGGTGCTAAGTTGGCTTTTGGCTCAGGAGCAAGCCCAAGCTGCCCCAGGCAATCCCTTGGCCGCCCGAGCACCGCACTTCGCACCCAAAGTGCGAAGCATCATCTACTGCCACATGGTCGGAGCCCCCAGCCACCTGGACCTGTTCCAGCACAAGCCGGCGTTGACCAAGTGGGACGGAAAACCTTGTCCGGAAGAGTTTATCAAGGGGAAGAAGTTTGCGTTTTTGCGGGGACGACCTCGGTTGGCCGCTAGTCCGTTCCGTTTTCGTCGCTACGGGGAAAGCGGTTTGATGCTCTCGGAGCTTCTGCCCCACTTGGGCCAAGTGGCCGATGAACTGTGCTTGATTCACTCGGTTCGCACCGAGCAGATCAACCACGGTCCGGCCCAGTTGTTCCTGCATTCGGGTTTTGCGCGTCCGGGTCGGCCTGGGATTGGCTCATGGATTGTATATGGGCTGGGCTCAGAGAACCAGAACTTGCCGGCTTATGTGGTGCTGCGCAGCGGCCCCTTGGCCGGAGCAGGAGCCAGCTTGTGGTCGGCCGGGTTCCTGCCACCGATTTACCAAGGGGTGGCTTTTCGCAAAGGTTCCGAACCGGTGTTTTTCTTGAACAATCCCCCGGGCAAAACCCGGCAGGATCGCCGCCGAGTGCTGGACGCCTTGGCCCAGCTTAACCTGCGACAGTTTCAAGCCCTGGGTGATCCGGAAATCGCCACGCGAGTGTCCCAATATGAGCTGGCTTTCCGCATGCAGATGAGCCTGCCAGAGCTGACCGACCTGAGCACCGAAGACCCCAAGACGCTGGCCATGTATGGAATCAAGCCAGGGCAGGCTTCCTTTGCCGCCAACTGCCTCCTGGCCCGACGCCTCGTGGAGCAAGGCGTACGCGTGGTGGAGATATACGACGCTTCTTGGGATCATCACAACAACTTGGCCAAAGGTCTGTCGCAAAAATGCCGCCAGGTGGATCGGCCCTTGGCCGCCTTGATCCTGGACCTGAAACGCCGAGGACTGCTGGAGCAAACGCTGGTGGTTTGGGCAGCTGAGTTTGGGCGCACTCCCATGCAACAAGGCTCCAACCGTCGCAAAGCCGGACGCGACCACCACAAAGACGCTTTTACCGTGTGGTTGGCCGGCGGGGGAGTCCGCGGAGGGACCACCTACGGAGCCACCGACGAGTTCGGCTATCATGTGGTGGAAAATCCCGTGGAAGTGCACGACTTGAACGCTACCATGTTGCATCTGTTGGGCCTGGACCACCAGAAGCTGACCTTCCGGTTCCAAGGTCGGGACTTCCGATTGACCGACATCGGTGGCCGGGTGCTAGAGCCGATTTTGAGCTAACCCCCCAGTGAAAAGGCCCTTGACACTGCCTATCAAATTGGCACTCCCTGAGGACCTCCAGGATTACAAGAACCAAAACGGAACAAACCCAGTGGGTTCGTCTTGATGCTTGAGTTTCTTGCCCAAAACATTTTATTCCCCTTGGGCATGGGGTTAAAAATTAAAAATAAGGAACCCCTCCGCAAACAAGGAAATGCATCATGTCAGCAACAATTCGGTGGTCCAAGTGGCAAGGGTTGTTGGTGTTGGCCGTGGGAGTGGCACTGGGCTGGTGTGGGGCCTTGTGGTCTCAGGATGCTCCCAAGACAAAACCCATGGTCTTTGAGCTTCGCATCTACACTACCGCCCCAGGACGCTTACCGGATCTGCATCGTCGGTTTCGCCAGCACACGATGAAGCTGTTTGAGAAGCACGGGATGCGAAATGTGGGCTACTGGGTTCCCGTGGACAAGGAAAACACCCTCATCTACATCGTGGCCCACGAAAGCCTGGACGCAGCCAAGCGCTCCTGGGAAGCCTTCCGCAACGATCCTGTGTGGAAACAAGTCTTCAAAGAGTCCCGAAAAAACGGAGCCATCGTCACTCGCGTGGAACGCCACTTTATGCAGCCCACGGACTACTCTCCCATGCAACGAGTTCCCTGAAACCCAACTGGCTTGATAATCCAGGAAAAATAGGCAAACAATAGTGGAGTTGACCTGTTTTGCGACTTCTTGGTACGGTGGGCAAGGTTTTCCTTGGCAAAGTTCCTGGCATCAGGAGAGGGTTTGGGGTTGAACCACGCCGCAATTGGCCCGGTGGTCAGTTATCTGCCCCAGCAAGTAGAAACGCTGGAGGACCTGCGGAGGGAGTTTCCGCAGTGGGATTTGGATTTGATTTACGAAAAGACCGGGGTGCGGAAGCGTCACATTGCTCGGGCCGACGAGATGGCTTCCGACTTGGGCGTGGCGGCTGCCGAGCGGTTGTTTCAAGAGTACGACATCCCTCGGGAATCCGTTGATTTTTTGCTCTTTTGCACCCAATCTCCCGATTTTCCCATCCCCACCACCGCTTGTCTGGTCCAGAAGCGGTTGGGTCTTCCTTCGCATGTGGGAGCGTTGGATTTCAACTTGGGGTGTTCAGGATTTGTGTATGGGCTGGCGTTGGCGCAGGGCTTGATTCGGGCCGGTTCGGCACGCCGGGTGCTGTTGATAACGGCCGAAACCTATTCCAAATACATTGATTCCCGTGACCGTTCGCTGCGGACCATCTTCGGCGATGGAGCCGCAGCCACGGTGATTGACGCCGTGCCTGAGCCAAGCCTGGATCACTTCGTCTTTGGCACCGATGGCAGTGGAGCCGATATGCTGATGCTCACCCGAGGCGGTTTTCGCCCAGGTGGCAACGGGCTCAAACCCCGCACCCGACACCGTTGGCCAAGTGACCTTTATATGGACGGCCCTGGGCTGATCTACTTCACCCTGGAAAATATTCCCCCTTTGATCCAAGAGGTGCTCCAGCGCAGTGGTTGGGACCGAAACCAAGTGGAACTGTTCCTCATGCACCAGCCCACCCGACTCCTCCTGGAACGACTCCGCTCCCAACTTAATCTCAACTCCGAAAACTGTCCCATGCTCCTGGAAAACTGTGGAAACACCGTCTCCTCCACCATCCCGCTGTTGATCGAACACCTTCGGGCCCAAGGGCGCTTGCGTCCCGGGATGAGGACATTGATCGTGGGTTTTGGCGTGGGGCTTTCCTGGGCGGCGTGCACTTGGGTGGAGACCTGGGACGGTGCCCAACACCGACTCCATGCCACGGCTCAAGTCCCGGCTCAAGCCGACTCTTAACCCCGCCCCTTGCCCCAATCGCCACGGAAGGCGCTGACTGGGAAAAGGATGCCACAAACACCCTCAACCCCTTCGGCTCCAGAGGGCTATCGCCTGGCCGCTTGGACCGCCGCCACAGTCGCCCTGGCTGTGGCAACCAAAGGGTGTCTGCTCCCTTGGACCGGAGAAGACCTGTTTTCCGCCCTACGCTGGGGGCTTCGGCTCGGGCTGGTCTGTGCTGCGGATGTGTTGTTTGTTTTGAGCGTGGGCCATCTGCTGTGGCTGCTGCTGGCCTTGGCCAGCCGGAGACGCCATGTGGCCCTTGGAGTGGCTTGGGCGGTTTTCTACTTGTTGGGAGTCTATTTGCTGTTTTCGGTCCCTGTGTTCCGCTGGGCCATGGTCCCTTTGGAGCTGAGGCACTTGTGGCTCACCGGCGGCTCCTGGCAGGTGCTCTCTTCTTTGGAGGCGGTATGTCCTTGGTGGCAAGTGGGATTGGGTTTGCTTGTGCCGGGGGTGGTGCTGTGGTTCTCGGGCCAGGTGGTGCGGTGGTTGCCCGGGTGGCCTCGCCCTTGGCCCCGAAGGTTCCTCCTGGCCACACTAGCTACCGCTTTTTTGGCTCACGGCATTGCTCAGCTCTACATCGCCCGACGCTGGACTGATCCCAACCGCTGGGAACGCCGCATTGCCCAATGTGCTCCTTGGGTCATGCTCCGCTCGTGCCTAAGGGAACTGTTTCGCCCCGATCCGCTGCAAGGGCTGAGCGTGTCGGCAACTCCAGCAGACGAACATGGCAAGCTCCAGCCCCCTACCGACCCTCCCCCAAGCTGGACCCCCGGCGGCTCTCGCCCCCAAAATCTGGTCCTCGTGCTATTGGAGTCGGTGGGTGCGGAGTATTTGGGACTTTACGGTGCCCCTTGGAACAACACTCCCCAGTTGCAGCAGTTCCTCCGCCAAGGAGGCCAGGTGTTCCACAACTGCTATGTGGCTTCGCCCAGCAGTTGCAAGAGCTTGTTTGCGTTGCTTTCGGGCCGGTATCCGCGATGTGATTGGGGACTGATAGTGCGCGATGAGCCTGAAATCGATGTTCCCACCTTGTTT
>JAJRRR010000126.1 GCA_024279285.1 Planctomycetota bacterium | reverse complement strand
GATGCGTTCCCAACCTCGGGAATACTCCGGTGTGGCTCCGATCCGCACAATGGGTCCGCTCATAGTTGGCACCCTTTTGTGTGTGTCCTGACCGGCAGAATTGTACTGGCCCTGGGGAAACAAACAAGAGCGGAGAGTTGGACGAGGCGGGATTTTTTCGGCTTTGCTCTCCATGTCGAAGAAGCGGCCGAAGACGAAACCTGGGCCTTGGAGAGCTGGTAAACTAAATTGACAGAGCAACTCAAGCTCGGGGAACAGCCCGATGAACTCCGCTCAAGAGTTCCGCACTCCCTCTTGGGTGCGAACGGGAGTATTTCTGACCCTGGTGGGGTTGGCGGCCTTGGCGGGAGCCAGTTGGGTGGTGGAAGTGCAGCAGGCACCCGCCCACTCCCGGCACTTCGTCCCTGCGGTCTCCCGCCCCGATTTCCAACAAACGCTGAAACGCATAAACGCTGCCCTAAAGGCGGATTGGCAACGCCACGGTTTGAGACCTTCGGCCCAAGCTCCGCTTTTGCTTCGTGCTCGCCGGGTCAGCTTAGCTTTGTGTGGCACAGTGCCGTCTTTGGAAGAAGTGCGTCAATTGGAGCACTACAGCGGTCCGCACCCTTTGGACTGGTGGACCCAGCGGCTGCTTCGGGACCCGCGCTGTCATTACTATCTGGCCGAGCGGCTGGCCCGACCCTTGGTTGGCACCGGCCAAGGGGTGGTTTTGCTTTATCGTCGTCAGCGATTCGTGCAATGGCTAGCCGAGCAACTTGCCCAGGACCGTCCATGGGACGCCGTGGTGCGCGAAATCCTCACTGCCGAAGGTCTGTGGACCGATCAGCCTCAGGTGAATTTCATCACAGCAACCGTTCCAGCCGAAGAAGGCAAGCCCGATCTGGCCACCTTGACCACCCGCACCGCTCGGGCTTTGTTGGCCATTCAGATGGACTGCGCTCAATGCCACGACCACCCGTTTGATCGCTGGGAACAAAAAGACTTTCACCAACTGGCGGCGTTTTTCTCTCCGGTGGAGTTGCGTTTTTCGGGGATTCGGGACGGAAAGCGACTTTATTATTGGAAACCTCCAGGAAGCACGCGCCCCCAAAGGGCCTATCCTCGGGTGCCGTTTCTTCCGAAGTTGCTTCCTTCAGAGGGTTCCCCACGCCAGCGTCTGGCCCGGTGGATCACCCATCCGCAGAATCGGGCGTTTGCTCGGGCCACGGTGAACCGGATTTGGGCAGTGATGTTCGGCCGTCCGTTGGTAGAGCCGGTGGACAACATCCCTCTGGACGGTCCGGTGCCCAAGGTGTTGGACATTCTGGCCGAGGATTTCGTGCAGCACGGGTTCCGGATGCGTCGGCTCATCCGGATCATCGTGGCCAGTGAGGCTTTCGCCCGAAGCAGCCAAGAGCCTCCCACTTCGGCAGAACGAGTACCCCTGGCCGTGAAACATTGGGCCGTGTTTCCCATGACTCCCTTGCGTCCGGAACAAGTAGCCGGTGCCGTGCTCCAGGCTACCAGCGTGAGCACCATAGACTACGAGAGTCATGTGTTGGTTCGGGCCATGCGATGGATTCGCCAACAGGAGTTTGTGCGGCGCTATGGGGAGTTGGGCCCGGATGAGTTTGCCCCCCGAGGAGGCACGATCCCACAGCGTCTGTTGATGCTCAACGGGGAACTGGTGGCCCAACGCACCCGAGTGGTCCCACTAGTGGGCGCTGCGGGACGAATTGCCCAATTCGCCCCAGGAAACGCCGAAGCCGTGGAAGCGGTGTTTCTGGCCACCTTGACCCGACGACCTGACCCTGAGGAGTTGCAATACTTCCTCCGCTGGTTTGCAAAGGATCGCCACCAAGCTATTGAGGATTTATTTGTGACTTTGATGAACTCTACTGAGTTTTGTTGGAACCACTGATTTAGATTTTGCAACTTGTTTTTTCAAGGAATTTCTAAAAATGAATACTCGTCGTTGCGACCCGTGGCGCATGTCGCGTCGGCAGTTGTTGGGAGCCGCGACAGCCGGTGCAGTGATGCCCTGGCTGACTCCAGTGGCGGAACTCCTGGCCCGTGAAAAAACCCAACCTGCCCGCTCCTTGATCTTGCTCTGGTTGGCCGGAGGCCCCAGCCAGTTGGAGACATTTGATCCCCATCCAGGCACAAAAATCGGCGGACCCACCCGAGCCATTCCCACCCGAGCCCCGGGAGTTCAGATTGCCGCTGGGCTGGAACGCACCGCTGAAGTGATGGACCAGATCGCTTTGATCCGCTCGGTAGTCTCCGCCGAAGGGGACCACGAACGCGGCACTTATATGGTCAAAACCGGCTATCGGCCCGATCCCACGGTCAAACATCCCTCCATTGGGGCCATCTGTTGCTACGCCTTGCCCGAAGAAGTGCCCGGCATAGGACGCACCGAAATCCCTCGCCATGTGTCCATTTTGCCTGCTCAATGGCCGGGTCAGGGTGGTGACCTGGGCCGACAGTACGATGCGTTTCTGGTAGGCGATCCAGCCCAGGGTATCCCCGACATCCAACCTGTGGTCTCTCAAGACCGTTTTCGTCGTCGGGTGGAAGCCCTGCAGATGCTTCATCGTCGATTCGTTGCCCCCCGACCGGTTCAGGCCCGGAAAGTGATGCACCATCAACTCCTGCGCCGAGCAGTGCGCATGATGAGTTCAGAACAACTGGCGGCTTTTGATGTGGAGCAGGAGCCGGGCGAGGTTCGGCAACGCTACGGGAACACCCCGTTTGGTCGCGGATGTTTGGCTGCCCGACGCTTGATAGAAGTGGGCGTACGCTGCGTGGAAGTCACCCTCTCCGGCTGGGACACCCACGCGGAAAACTTTGAAGGACACCGGAAGCTGCTGAAGATTCTTGATCCGGCCCTTTCGGCCTTGATTTGGGATCTGAAGCAACGCGACTTGTTGCAGCACACGGTGGTGATGTGCTGTGGGGAGTTTGGGCGCACGCCGCGGATCAACCCGCTCAACGGTCGGGACCACTGGCCTCATGGGTTCACGATCGCGCTGGCCGGAGGCGGGATCCGACCTGCAGTGATCGGCCAAACCGATCCAGAAGGTTCCCGACGGGTCAAAGACCCCCAGCCTGTGGCCAATGTCCACGCCACGGTGTTGAAAGTCCTCGGCATTGACCACACTCAGGAATTCCTCGCCCCTAGCGGCCGACCCGTGCGCCTCTGCCCCGGGAAACCAATCAAACAACTGCTCGCATAAATGCAAGCGCCGTACAGCGGATTCTCTATCTCCCCTCTGCCGCTCTTGGACAAAGTGTGCCCAACTGAAAAGGTTCTTCTGATCCCCTCACACAGAAACCCCTTTGCCTCGTTACTTGTCTTGCCTTAGAAAGCAACTATACTCTTGAGTGCGCATGTCCAACGCTGCTTGTTTCCTCGGAACTTGGGAGGAGGCCGATGAGTTACTCTGCCGCTTTGGTGGCGAGTATGTGCTTGGGATTGGTTGTTCCCATGGGGCAACCTTCCTATGCGGTAGCAACTCCTCAAGGATGGGTAATTGGCCTAGCCCACACAGGTGGATTTTTCTGGCCCTGGAATGCTTCCTGTCCCCAGCACGCTTTCCTCTCCGCAGGAGTGATTGTGGATGACTTGGAAGTTCAAGGAAGGCTCATTTTGTTAGATACAGAAATGGGCCCTTGTCTTCTCAATTCCCAAGGCGATCTCCAACCACTGACCTGGATTCAAGACGGACACCGTCTCTTAGCATCCGAGAGTTCGGATCGGTTTTGGGTTCTATGTTCCGAGTTTGCCTATTTGGTCTCCGTCAATTCTCCTCGGTTGCAATGGCTGATTTCAAAAAGGCATCTCCAACTCCAGGAAGAATTAGCCGCCGTGTTGGACTCGGGCAAGCATCTGCTCGTGGTGGGTAACGGCGGCACAGTGAAACTTTTCCGAAAAACTTCTAATCCGCCTGGAATTCAGCCCCTGAATGTATCCGTCCCTGCGTTGGAACCAGTCCACGACGCCCTGGTTCACCAAGGCACGCTTTATTTGGCCACAAAGAACGGACTGTGGCTTTTCCGCATTCGTCCCACTGGAGAGTTGGTCTTCCGCCACCTGAAAACTACTCAACCATTATTGCAGCTTGCCCAAGTGGGAAAGCAACTCGTTACCCGAAGCCAAAACGGGCTTTTGATTTTGAACACCTTGGTAGCAAAAGAAAACCTTTCGGAAGATTTGAAACTTGTTCCGCTTTCGCTTTATGAGACTAACTCTGAAAAAATACAAGGCATCAGTGGTAACTCCCACGGGCTAATAACTTGGCAAGGACAAGAAGTATCTCTGTGGAAATGCTCTAAATCCGACACAAAACTGCAACAGCAAATAAAATTACTTGACGCTTCATCTATAGTCCTCCTTCAAGACAACTTTGTGTGCGTAGCTCAGGGGCGCCGATTCGTAGCCTTTGGTCCACAAGGCGTACTGTTTCAAAGGGATATTCCATTTGCTGTTCGGTGGCTAGTATCCAGCCCCAAAGGCATCTGGGCAGTTGGCCACCAGAAGATCTTGTTTCTAGACATTTCACAACACCAACAGGGGAAAGTTTTACAACTGTCAGGCCAAATTACCACGCGCCCCGTGGCATGTGGAAACCAACTGATTGTTCTCCTGGACGACAAGACTCTCTGGAAAACCTTCCCGGATAGGATAGAAAAAGTTTCCCTTTCGGCTTCCGAATGGAAAACCCCCCTGGCGCTCTTTGCCGTTGACACGACGCACTTTGGTCTTTTTGCCGAAACAGCCAACGGCAAGAGATTGTTCGTTTGCAATGTGCAGACGACTCAAATTACCGACAAATCCCCTTCACCGAAGAAATCCGAAATTATTTTAGAGTTCTTGCCGAATCTTTCGGACATCAAACTGCCGTGGAAAGGGATGTTGGCGGGTTATTTTCAAGGGTGCTGGTGGACACTTGACACCCAAGGCACGCTCTGGATTCGACCACATCAAAAACCCTGGCAAGCCGTGGACGGCGGAGCAATCCATGTTGACCAAAAAGAACACCTGCTGTTTGTTGCCAAAGGGCGTTACGGGATTCGGATGCTGAATCTCCTGCAACCAGAGTTTTACTTCGCAGGTGGGACAAGCCGTCGCTGGTTTGAACCGGTTCTTGTTAAAGCTACGGATACCCATGCCGTTTGGGCCTTTCAAATTGGCGTTGTGCAACGGCTTAAGATTTTACCACATTCCTGGAATACCGAGTTCCAATTTCCCCCGCAACAACTTCAACAGAGTTCAAAAATTCTGGATCAAGGCATGGATATCTTCTCTCAACGCTATGCCAATGCCCGGGGCTATACTCGGAGACTACGCCCCTTGTATCGTTCCGCAGAAAAGGATTTCGTGGTCCCCAACGGCTATGTTTTGATTGATCGCCACTCAGGCATTGTTCGGTTTTCTTCCGGCCAAAGGAAATTTCCCCAAGTGGTGGGAGAGTGTTACCTTCCCCACCCGGGTAATGTAGTAGCTGTGATGGAGAACAGGTTCTTGTTTGTCGGAGGCGGTGAAGGACGCAACTTGGAATGGTGGGACATCACCAATATCCAAAACCCAGAGTTCGTCAAACGAATTCAACCGGCTGTGGGACCACCAGTAGGGTTGACCTGCCAAGGAAATACTCTCTTTCTCATCGCCAACATTTGGGGAACAGGACTTTATATTTACAAGTCAGATGGGAAAAATCTCACTTTAGTGGGAAAAAACACCCAACTTGGCTCACGTGTTGCCGCATTTTACCTTTGGAAGAATCACATCTATGTATACTCTTACCGACCAGAAAACGCCATTTACATTGTAGATATTCAAGAACACAAATCACCGAAAGTGGTAAGAAAGATCAAGATTCCTCATTTGGCCGGAATAGCTGGCAGCAAAGATCGTCTGTTCCTGGCACTAAAAGAAGACAATCAGATCAAGCTGATTGTCATGGACTTGAGCCAAGTAGCAAATCCTCGCCAGCTAACCTCTGTACAGCTCCAAGGCACATTTAGTTCCTTGGGTGCCGACTCCGAGTTGGTAGCAGTTAGTTTCATTACCCACGAAAACAACCAACAAAAGGCTGCCGTGGCAGTATTTCGTCATCAAAACGGAACCTTGGTTCCTGTTGGTACATTCGCTCATCCCGGCAAAGGCTGGCGTTGTTTGTCCACAGTGGCCGTCAGAGATCGTAAAGTTTATTTTGGTGTATCCCTGCCGCTAGAAACTGAGCTTTTCGTCCTGGAAGCTCAGGGTAACAAACTTTACTTGAGAAAGAAGATCTACATAGGAGAGGGACTAGATCGGGCTTGCACTTTAGACCGAATAGAAGTCATCCCTCCCTACTTGTATGCACTTGTTCCGCAAACAGGCATACGGGTGTTGTGTTTGGATACTTTGGAACAAGTGACAGCAATTCCTGCGGCCGAAGGTTGGGGTGGCCATGTGGATGTGGAAGGATCTGTTGCCTATATTGATGACGAGGGTGGTCCCCACTTTGCTAT
>JAJRRR010000125.1 GCA_024279285.1 Planctomycetota bacterium | reverse complement strand
GTACGGTTCGTTTTTGCAAAGCTTGATGTATCGCAAGGGGGTGCGTTGTTCGGACTGTCATGAGCCGCATTCGGCCCGACTGCGGCTGCCAGGCAATCAGCTCTGCTTGAAATGCCACGCACCCGGCAAATACGACACCACCAATCACCACCACCATCACCCTCAAGGGCCTGGAGGGCGATGCGTGGAGTGCCACATGCCTTCGCGGAGTTATATGGTCATAGATCCTCGCCGGGATCACAGCATTCGGGTGCCGCGCCCTCATCTAAGTGTGCTTTACGGCACTCCCAACGCTTGCTCCCAGTGCCACTGGGGCCGAGAACACAAGCTGGAGACTCGGTGGCGGGATTATCACCACTGTCTGGACTCGGCCCGAGCCGGAGATCAACAAGCCCAGGAAATCATCCACCGTTTAGATCGCTGGGCTTTGGAGTGGACCCGACGCTGGTATGGCCGGAAGCTGGAAGACCCTGCACATTGGACCTACACGCTGGCGGCTGCCCGCACCGGACGCCTCCCCCAAGGGGACCAACTGCAAAAGGAAACCGACGCTGCAGCGGTGGTGAGCCGCATGCGGCGGTGTCTGCGCCAGGAGGAGTTGGGGCCGATGGTGCGAGCCAGTTTGGTGGCTCTGCTGGCCCGATTTGCTCAAGTGCCCGAGGCAGTGGAACTGAATCAGGAACACTTGAAAGACCCCGAGCCCCTGGTCCGCCGAGCTGCCGTGAGCAATCTGGAGGTGTTTTACCCGATTCGGGCCCAACAACGATGGCAATATCCGGATCTGGACCCCTGGAGTGTCCGAGTATTGGAACGGCGTTTTCGCCGCGTGGCCGAAGGCACAGGAGAGTTGTTCCGCGATCCGGTGTTGGCGGTGCGGAGCGAAGCGGCCCGAGTGGCTTCCATCGTGCCGCCAGGGTTCTTCACGGCCAGGGACCGTCGGGCGTTGGCCCAGGCCATCAAAGAATATCGGCAAACGCAACTTTTTCTGGCTGATCGTCCGGGAGCACGGCTGAATCTAGGCGTGCTGGCCAGCAATCAGGGCGATCTGGAAGAAGCCAAAAGGCAGTACCGCCTGGCCTTGAAGCTGGATCCCCACTTCGTCCCGGCCATGATCAACCTGGCTTTGTTGGCCAATTTTCAAGGCGACAACACACTGGCCGAAAAACTGCTGCGTCAAGCCACACGCGATGCTCCCCAGTTTGCAGATGCTTACTACTATCTGGGACTTTTGCTGGCCGAAGACTCCTCGCGGCTGGAAGAAGCTGCCCAGTTGTTGCAAAAAGCCGTGGAGCTGGCCCCAGAGCATGCTCGGGCCCATTACAACTGTGGGCTGGCTTGGCAACAGCTTGGTCGCTGGGATCGGGCCCAATGGCACCTGCTCCAAGCCCATCGCTTGCAGCCAGAGAACTTGGATTTTCTCAATGCCCTGGTCCACTTTCACTTGCAACGCCGTCAGTGGACACAGGCCATCAAGTATCTGGAACAGATGATCCGTCTGGCGCCTGGCGATCCCCAACTGAAGCAGTTACTTCAACAGTTGCGTCATCGGGCAGAAGTTCCTGGCCCTTGAATCCGCTAGCCCCGGCGGCACTAGCCCGAGGGCGCCGCCAAGGGCCGAAACGCCACCACCAAAGCCAACCCCGAAGCCACCGTGCCTACACTCAACAAAAAAGCAATCCATGCCATCGGGGAATCTCCTTGAAAATCGGGAGCCAAAGGCTAACAAAATCCCCGAGCAGCTTCCATGCCAATGTGAGAAAAAACCCAAGGCAAGGAAAAATATGCCACTTAGAACATTTGTGCCCAGAGAGCTATGGCAGTTTTTTCAATCTTCTGGACTGCCCATTGGTAGTTTTTACCGGTGCTTGAACTCTGTTTTGACATGCGAACTCTAGCGTGCGACTACACATGATCGGCTTGCGTGAACCAATCGGCGGCCAGGCGGCACTCCTCGTCGCAGGCAATCTCGGGATCCAGAGGGCAGATCATGGTGATTTCCCGACTCCGCGGTGCAAGCTCCACCACTGCTTGGAGGCTGGAGTCTTGTCCGGGAAGCCAGCCACCTAGGTATTTGCAGCCTCGCTTGGCACACCAAGGGGCCAAGGCTTGAAGCATTTGGCCAAGTGTGGCTTCGGTTTCGCCGCTGAGTGACCAATCCAGAAGGTGTGCCCGATCTTGAACGATCCGCACTCGGGCATAGCCGACCATCGTCTTGGACGACTTTGTGCCAGAGAAAAACCCCAGCCAGGGTGTGTCAGGCCACCGCTGGACTGACACGCTCCAGTACTCCTCGCTTCGCCAGATGGCCAGGGCCCGATGCCCGTGGTACTGCCAGTAAAACCGCTGAGCCAACGGAGCAATTTCTTCCCACGACGCTTCCTGGACAAAAGTGTCTTTGTGAGGCGGAGGTGCGTGGTGGGTTTCCAGCCACCCAGCCCAACTAGGACACTCCTGATAGCCCAGTCGGCGATAAAACTTCGGGTCAATATCCGAATAAAGCAGCGAGAGCTGCACGCCTTCTTGGGCCATCTGTTCATGCACGGTTTGAATCAACTGGGTGGCGTATCCTCGGCCCCGATACTCCGGAACCGTGTGCACACTGCCGATGGCCATTGCTTGTACAATCTGCCCGTGGACAGCCATTCGGAGAGGATATACTCCCAAGGAACAAACCACTTGGCCGCTGTGGGTTCCGACGAACCATCGGGCTCTGCGGTGATGGGGCATGCTTTCCCGACGGCGAATGTGCTCTTCCTGGGTGGGAGCCTGCGGCCACACTTCAAACACATTGGCAAAAGCCGCCCGACGCTCCTTCGGCGAGGCTTCGTGGACATCCAAAGCGGAGCTCATGGCTGGCCATCCTGTTGGGCAACGCACAGGCACAGCCACAGCACGGCCATGCGTACCGCCACCCCGTTGGTGACTTGCTTGAGAATCACCGAATGCGATCCGTCGGCCACATCCGCGGTGATTTCCACGCCGCGGTTGATGGGTCCCGGGGCCATAATCAGCACATTGGGCTTGGCCTGTTCCAAGCGCTGGCGGTTCATGGCATACAGATGGGCGTATTCCCGAACCGAAGGAAAAGGGCGCGACTGCTGCCGCTCAAACTGAATCCGCAACAAGTTCAGCACATCACAGCGCGGCAGGATGTCGTCCAGGGAGTAGGAAACCTCCACGCCCAAGGCTTCCCAGCGTCGGGAAACCAGCGTGGCTGGCCCGCATAGAATCACATGGGCACCCAGTCGGGTCAGCCCCCAAATGTTAGATCGGGCCGTGCGGCTGTGCGCAATGTCGCCCACCAACGCCACCGTCAGTCCTTCCAAGCTCCCGCGATGCTGAAGAATGGTCAGCATGTCCAGGAGGGCTTGGGTCGGATGCTCATGAGGGCCATCGCCCGCGTTGATGACCGAAGCCTGAAGATTCTGAGCCAACAAGTGCGGAGCTCCAGGCGTGCGGTGCCGAATCACTACGGCGTCCACGCCCATGGCTTCAATAGTTCGGGCGGTGTCCAGAATGGTTTCCCCTTTGGACAAGCTGCTGGCTGAAGCCTGAAAGTCTATCACCTCTCCGCCCAAACGCCGAACGGCCAGAGCGAAACTAGTTCGGGTGCGCGTGGAGTCTTCAAAGAACAAATTCACCACGGTCTTGCCCTGCAGCAGCTCCGGCAAGGGCGCTGTGGCCGGCACTTGGGCAAATCGGGACGCCACTTCCAGCACCGTGCGAATCTCCTCGGCTGAAAGCTCCTCCAGCCCCAACAGATGCCGCCGACGCCAGCTCACCGAAGGAAGCTCCAACGCCGACAACTGCGAAGAGGCTTGTGCCATCGTTCTTGTCCGCTGGCCAAAGTTCCACTACCCAAAAACCATACCGCCCGCTGGGCCACTGCTGGTGATTCTACCGCTGTGGACTTTCTAGGCAACTATGCTGCTGGGGGAGAGACGAGGCCACTTGCAGTTTCAAACCACCGCAATTTCATCTGCTTGCCGTCCCAAAGGGCAGAAAGACTTGTGTGGTGGAATCAAAGCTTCTTGCCAATTGGGTTGCGGCCGGGGCTTGCATGTTGCAGTGCCGGGTTCGTGCAGTGTGTTGCCGGAGGCCGGTGTTTGGCAGGATGGAAGGTCCCGCACCTCATCCCCAAGCTGGTTCTCACGGCAGAATGATGCGGCTCATCAAGCCGGGAGGACTCCAGCATGCGGCTGCGTGCTCGAACTAAAGAGCCGACCAAGGTGCCAGACCGGAAATGTTCAGCTCACCGGCAAAGTTTGCGTATCCGGCATTCTTTGCTCAGGCAGAACAAGTTGGCAAATGGGAGAACAGGGTTTAGTTTTTTTGGCCGTTTTGGGCGCATTTTCTCTTGAGAGTTTCTTCTCCACTGCGCAGCGTGAAGGTTGTAGGCAATTTGCCAAGCGCTGAAGTGTGTGCCAGAGTTGAGGGGTCAGTGTATGGTTCGGATCGTGCCTTCTCCTATCAACTCTTCACCAAGGCAATCCAGATCATGAAAGTGCTCAAACTGCTCGGCGTGGCAACCATGCTGCTGGGGGGCTTCGGCGCTTTGGCTCCAGCAGCCAGCGTGCAGACGGTTTATGTGCGCATGCTGCAACCATGTCAGCGTACCGTGACCCGCTATGTGTGCCAAACTCAGTGGGAACGCCAAGAAGTGGTGTGCTATCGCCGGGTGTGGGAAACTCAGTACCAAGTGCGTCGCTACCAGGTGGCTCGGCCGGTTTGGGAAACTTCCTATCAGGAGTGTCGCTATTGGGTGCTGCGTCCGGTGTGGGAAACCCGGTGGCGCATTTGTACCGAGCGACGAGTGCGATATGTGCGAGAAACCCGATATCGGCAATACACCTACACGGTGGCTCGCCCTGTGGTGGAAACCCACATGGAACAAGTCCGCTACACCGTTTGGCGTCCGGTGTGGGAGACGCACTATCGGGAACATTGCACCACGCAATGGCGCCCGGTGACCACCTATCGCACCGTGCAAGAGGACCGGGGGTGTTGGGTCACGGAATGTGCGGTGGTGCCTGGCCGGAGGGGCTATCGCCTGCGATGGCTCCCGGCACGGTGCGAGGTGGACCCTAACACGGGCCAACAGGTTTACCGGTGGCCGGGTCTGTACTGGGTGCTGGAAAGCGAGCCGCCCCGAACCATCGCCCGACGCGTATGGAAGCCACAGATCGTCACCCGAAAAGTGCCCGTGACTACCTATGTGCCTCAACAGGTTCGCGTTCGGGTGCCTTATCAAGTTTGTCGGTGGGTGCCAGAGACAGTGGTGCGTCAAGTGCCCAAGCGCGTGTGTCGCGTGGTGTACGAACGACGCACGCAGCGCATTGCCTACCAAGTGTGTCGTCCTGTGGTGGAAGAAGTGAAACACCGTGTGCCGGTGCAAGTGTGCCGTTGGGTGCGTCAAGAGCGAGTGATGCGCATCCCGGTGCAAACCTGCCGCATCGTGTACGAACAACGAGAGGAAAAAGTGCCGGTGCAGGTGTGTCGCCTGGTGGCCGAAAAACGCACCGTTTGGGTTCCCCGAGTTGTTTGGCGCCCGATGACCACAGTGGAGACGGTTTATGTGCCCC
Source organism: Planctomycetota bacterium (assembly GCA_024279285.1). Classification (GTDB taxonomy): domain Bacteria; phylum Planctomycetota; class Planctomycetia; order Pirellulales; family S012-138; genus S012-138. Next base: position 18,058 of record JAJRRR010000125.1, on the reverse strand, counting down.
GATATGTGCCTTTGTGCGTGCCTCAGTGTGATCCGTGTGCTCCTTGAGATGCTGCCCCAGGGAATGGACGAAACTTAAAGCTCCTCATCCTCCTCGCCCACCGGGCTTTCCCCGCGACGATACACCGCCACGATGTCTTCCACCGGAACGACGAACAGCCGATTGTCTTTCTCAAAGTCCACGGGGATATTGTTTCGGGGATCCAGGATGACCTTATCGTATTTGTGTAGGGGGTAGTCGGGGTCGTTTTCCACCTGAGCACTGAGGGCCACAATGCGTCCGGTGATGACCGGGATTTTGGCCTCATCCGGCAAGTGGATCCCCCCTCGGGTGGTACGCCGCTCTTCATCGCGGCGGATCAGAACTCGCATCCCCACCGGCTCTATGATTTCCAACGAACGACTGGTTTCGCGCATCATGGCACCTTGAGTTTGCAGGGGAAACGAATAATCTCCACTTAAATCCTATCACCGCCCCTGGCCCTGGGCCAGAGCGCCTTCAGAGGGCTGCTGCCCAAACCGGCATGGCTTAGGGGCCCTGGGAACAAAAGACCGTTGGAGGAAGTTGTCAATCGTTCGTAGCTTTTGCTAGAAAACTGTGCACCGCACGGACATGTGCTACAGGGGGCAAGGCGGCGGTTCCCTGGGCCTTATTCTGCTTTTTCGCATAAGCTCAAAAGGTGGCAGGTCTTGGTCCACTAAAAACGAACCCATGAGCCCGATTATTCACCTTTATCGGGAGCTGCACTCCAAGCCTCGGGTGCCTCAGGTGTCCGGGATGAGCCTCAGCTCTTTTGAGCCCCAGCACCTGGATGCATGGCTGGAGTTGTTTCGGTGCAGTTTTGCCCAAATGGACCCTCCTGTGCGACCTTGGACCCGGGAGGATTTTTGGCGTCTGATCGGTTCGCATCCGTGGTGGCGGCAGGGCCAAGCCGGCCAATTGGTCTGGTTCCAGGCCACTGGACAACTGATCGCTTCAGCGATCTTGGGCCAAGTGCAGTTGAAGTCCTGGAAGCTGGGCACCCTGCACTGGCTGATGGTTCACCCCCGGTGGCGGCGTCAAGGGGTGGGCCGGATGGTGCTTCGGGCCGTGGAAGCTGCGGCCTGGGATCAGGGATTGCGCTGGATTCGCGCCGAAACCCACCGCCGTTGGACTGCGGCAGTGCAGTTTTACCAAAAGCAGGGCTACCGTCCGGCCACCCTAGAGGGCGATCAACTCCGCTTCCACCCCAGAGCGAACTTCAAGGGGTGAGTCCACCCACTGGTCGCTTTCCCCGGCAAGCTGGTGAAGCATCCCTTCCAAGCGGTTCTGAAGTTCTTCCAGTGCCAAGTCCGGTTTGCTCGGTGTGGCCGCCTCCACGGCAATCGGTTCCCCGATTTGCACAATCAACCGCCAAGGACGACAAGTGGTTGCCCGATCCGTAAGGTCTTCCTCCACCCGTTGGGCAGTCTCCAGCACACGCTCCACGGTGGGCCACTGATGGACATAGTTTTTGGGATAGAGGGAGAGCTGTTGGGCCAGATACAGGGCAGCCAGTTGGCGGCGGAGGTGATTTTGATGCTCAGGGTCGGAAGATTTCAGAAGCTGGGTCAAGATGGCTGCCCGAAGGGCCCGAACCCGGGCTACCGTGTGCCCCCGACGACGCCCCGCCAAGTACTCCTGCTCCAACGGACGCAGCAGATGCTCTTGGAAACGATACAATCGGGTGAACAAAGGTCCCGATTGAGCCTGGCCCAAGTGTTCCACCTCTCGCAGCGACAGCCATGCCTGGACGAGTCGCTGGAGTCGGGCCAGCCAAGGGCGATGACTCTGGTCGGCCCAACCCAGCCGAGTTTCCAAAGAGCCAAAGATCCGCTCCAGCCACAGTTGCCAAGGGCCACGGAAAAGATACTTCAAAGCCACCGGAAAGATCAGCACGGGTTCGTCATTGCCCAGACGGGTTTTGCGTCGGGCAGCCAGTCGGGCCACCAGGGTCACTCCGCCGCTGAGGGGCAACAGCAAGTCGTTGTGCCGGGAAATCGCTCCCTCGGGAAAGATCACCAGCGGACCACGGCGCTGGACCAGAAGTTCCACGGCGGTGCGCACGGCGTGGTGATCGGCTCCCTCGCGCAACACGCTGAACATGCCCAACCGAGGCATCGTCCAACGCTGAAACCACCCTTGGTGAAACTGATGCCAACTGGCCATGGTGAAAAGGGGCACTCGCAACTGCGGCTCCAACGCGGCGATGGCCAACGGATCCGAGGGGCGAGGATGGTTGACGGCCAAAATCACACTGTGCCGCTTTCGCACCGCCAGGCGCAGCGGTTCCAGCCCTCGCACCTCCAGCGATTCAATCCCCCAGATGCGATGCAAATAGGGCTTCCACAGCGGTCGGGCCACCCGAGTCCAAAACCAACTCGGAGCCGGTGGAACAAACCGATAGGGATGCTCTATGACCAGATTTTGCATTCAGAGTCGCTTCCCCAGCACAAGGGTCCTGATGCGAACTTCCGGGCTCTGGGTGCGCTTCCCGAGAGTTATTCCTTGAGCGAAATCAAGCGTCGGCGTTTGTCCTGGCAGATGTGAAGTTTGTCTTCTCGGGCCAGCCAACCGATGGACTGCATAACCAGGTCGCGTGGTTCGGACAATCGGGCAACAATTTGCGAAGGGGACAAAGGTCCTTGATCGTGCAACAGGTGCCACACCTTGCCGGCGGTCTCCCCAATCCGCCAAACCCAATCCGTCCCTACGCTATTCATGGCCCACCTCACTCCGTGGCAAAAAGCTGCTTTCCGCTCCGTCTTGAACTTCAGGGGCAATATACCGCCGGGCACTGCCAGGCTCAAGCGCCTCCAGGGCGCAAACACACAAGTCGTGTTCCCACGACAAGCGAAACCCTCTGTTCCAAAAGTTTTCCGGCCGGATTACCTCCGGCTCTTAAGGACGCAGCGAAAAATGGGTTCTGTTTGCTCCCAAAGCTTTCACAGGGGAGGCGTTCGTGGTCAATGTTTGATCTACACTTTGGATCAAAACATTAATGGTTTTTTGAAAAAGGAATCCATGTCATTTCTGTGATTGAGATTGTCTTTTGTTTATATCTAAGAGATGGGCTCAACGCGAGTAAAATTCAAGTTATGTGCATGTGTGAAGATGCTCAACAGGTTCGTGGGCCATGAGTTCCGGGGCTGAAAGTGGTAGGGCCTGGACGGTTTGGATGTCCGACCAGTCTGGACAATCCGGAGCGGGTGCAGTACCAATGGCATAGGGGACAGATGCGGTATGTTCCGGGCTCTTTGTGCCGTGAGCAGGACTTCAAGCCATGAGCACCACCCAGGCAGAGCTGATCAGTGTGGCTCAGGCCCGACGCAAAGAAGCCATTGGGCGTCAAGTGTGCGTGCGAGGTTGGGTGCGGACGCGCCGGGACTCCAAAGCCGGGTTCAGCTTTTTGGAAATCAATGACGGTTCCTGTTTGGGTAACTTGCAGGTGATCGCTTCGGAACAGTTGCCCAACTACCAGGAGGAAATCCGCCGTCTGGGGCCTGGGTGCAGTGTGGCTGTCTGGGGCACGATTGAACCGTCCCAAGGCGCCAAGCAAGATACGGAACTGGTGGCCCAACGGGTGCATGTATATGGCTGGGCCGATCCTCAACAATATCCCTTGCAGAAAAAACGCCACAGTTTTGAAAAGCTTCGCCAATGGGCCCATCTGCGGGCCCGAACCAACACCCTCGGAGCAGTGGCCCGAGTGCGAAATCACCTCAGCTACGCGATCCATCGGTTTTTCCAGGAGCGAGGATTCCTGTACATTCACACGCCGATTATCACTTCCAGCGACTGCGAGGGGGCCGGACAGTTGTTTCGGGTCACCACACTCGATCTGGCTCAAGTGCCCAAAACAAACGGCCAAGTGGACTTTTCCCAGGACTTCTTCCATCGGCCCACCTATCTGACCGTTAGCGGCCAGTTGGAAGCAGAAACTTATGCTTGTGCCTTGGGAAAAGTTTACACCTTTGGTCCTACCTTCCGTGCTGAAAACTCCAACACCTCTCGCCATCTGGCCGAGTTCTGGATGGTGGAGCCGGAGATGGCTTTTTACGAGCTTGAAGACAATATGAATCTGGCTGAGGAGTTTCTCAAATTTTTGTTTCGATCGGTGCTGGAAGCATGCGGGGAAGATATGCAGTTTTTTGAAAAATGGATCAATCCCGATGTGATCAAACGATTGGAATCAATCGTAGAATCTGAATTTGTCCGGATTCCTTACACGGAAGCCATTGAGATTCTTAAAAAAAGCGGGAAAGATTTTGAGTTCCCTGTTTCCTGGGGTGCAGATATTCAGTCGGAGCACGAGCGCTATTTGACCGAGGAATATTTTCGCGGTCCGGTGATCTTGTATGACTATCCTAAGACGATCAAGCCGTTCTACATGCGTCTCAACGACGACGGGCAAACCGTCAGAGCCATGGATGTGCTGGTTCCGGGGGTGGGCGAGATCATTGGTGGAAGTCAGCGCGAGGAACGCTACCAAGTGCTTCTGGAGCGTATGGAGCAGCAGGGGCTGAATCCCCAGGATTACTGGTGGTACTTGGACCTGCGTCGGTTTGGAACGGTGCCGCACTCGGGGTTTGGGCTCGGGTTGGAACGCACCGTGCAGTTTGTCACGGGGATGGGCAACATTCGGGATGTGATCCCCTTCCCACGCACTCCGGGCAACGCCGAGTTTTGAGCCGGGCAAGCCACCTGGGTGTCCACCATGGGACAAAGGGGGTGTTCATCTGCTTGTGTTTCAAGAAAAGTCAACTTGCATAGTCACAGAGGATTTTTGGGTGTACAATTACAAATTGGGCAGCCGCCCTCACGGAAGGAGCGTGGGTTATGATTTCTCAAACAGTGGAATACTCTCTCCGGGCCATGGTCTCCCTGGCCTATCGGCATCGTCGGCCGGTGACAGTGCAGGAGATTGCCCGATTGTCCCGGGCTCCAGCCCCTTTTTTGTCCAAACTGATGCAAGCCTTGGCCAAAGCTCAATTGGTCCAATCGCGTCGGGGACAAGGGGGAGGGTTCGTGCTGGCCCGAGAGCCTCAGGAGATCAGCATTTGGGACATTGTGCAGGCCGTGGATCCCATTCAACGCATTGAGCAATGCCCCTTGGGCGTGCAAGGGCATGTGAACCTCTGCCCTCTGCATCGTCGGTTGGACGAAGCCCTGGCCGGGGTGGAACAAGCGTTTCGCAGCACCACGCTGGCTCAGTTGGTTCAGGAGGCTGGAGCCGATAGTCCGTTTTGCCCCCCCTCGGGACCTCCTGTGCTTTCGCTGGATGTGGCTTCCGTGAAAAAGCCCAAACCTAAATCCCGATCCTCCAAAGCCCGGTCCCGAAGCAAAGTTTAGTCCTCCCTTCTGCCACAAAGTGCCCAAGCCATGCAACCTCCTGACCTGGTGCTTCGTGCTCCTGATGGTTCCGAGGCCGTGGTAGCTCCCGGTCGGGGAATGAATTGCTACCGCTGGCGCGTGCCCAGCCAGGGAGAAGTGGTGGATGTGCTTTGGGCTCAGGAGGGTTTTGCTCAAGGGGAAGGTCGGGCTTCGGCCAGTGGGGTGCCCGTGTTGTTCCCCTTCCCCGGGCGCATGCAGGGCAATCGGCTTCACTACCAAGGGCGTCAATTCTGCTTTCCTTACGAAGACGGCCAGGGGAATGCCATCCACGGGCTGGTGCTGGAGCAGCCTTGGCAAGTGGAGGAACAAGGCGAGGATTTTGTCCAAGGGCGGTTTCGGGCTTCTGAGCATCTAGATCGTTGGGAACAGCACTGGCCGGTGGATTTTGAATTGCGCCTGCGCGTGGAGCTGGAGCCCAAGCGGCTACGGTTCCTCTGCACGGTGACCAACCCGGATACCCGGGCACTACCCTGGGGACTGGGACTGCATCCTTACTTTTGCGTTCCCTTGGGCCGAAGTGGTCAGGGGGAGGAGTGTTGGGTGCAGGTGCCCTGCTCGGCCCAAGTGGAGTTGCAAGCCATGATTCCCACCGGGCGATTGCTCCCTCCTGAGCACTCCTTGGCGCCGATTCTGAAGCAAGGCATGCCCTTGCAAGGTCGGCAGTTAGATTGTGTTCTCACGGGATTAGAGCCTTCTCAGCACTGGCAGGCCCGAGTGCGCGACCCTCACAACCAACGCCAGATGGTGCTCGTCGCCCGTGGAATGCCCCATGCGGTAGTCTATACTCCGCCTCATCGTCAGGCAGTCTGCATCGAACCTTACACTTGCACACCGGGAGCGTTTAACACCGTGCTGGAAGGAAGATGGCAGGGGGAGTATGAGGTGGGCATCCGCTGGCTTCCCCCGGGCGAACAAGCCCAGGTGGAAATGATCCTGGAAGTGCAAGAAGAGAATTAAGAGGTCTTGGGTCGGGGCGAGCAGTCGGCAGCGAATGGCGAAAATACAAGCGGTGAGCCTGTGGCTTTAGCTGCGGGAGCAGAGTTGAGAGAGAGCGCGCTGCCACTTTGCACTTATGTGCCGAAGTAAGACTCAGCTCTTACCTCCACTTGCCGCAAGCCGCTTAGCAAGCTACGCCTCTTGAGGCTCAAGCAGCGCAAGCACCTGTGGGAGTAGCTCGGGGGAGGAGGCCACTCCGTTTCCGCCATCGGGCCGCTGGCGACCTTGCCAACAGGTAAAAGTGCCTCCGGCCCCTTGCACCACGGCCATCACGGCCACTGCGTCCCAAAGGTGCATCCGGGGGTCCACCATCACATCGGCTCGTCCCGAGACCAACATCAAGTAACCGTAGCAATCGCCCCAGGTGCGCATCACTTCAGCGGTTTGGGCCAGTCGGAGCAAACATGGGAGGTGTCCGGTGGCTGCAAACCCTTCCAGCTCGCTGGTTAGCACGGTGGCTTGATCCAGGCTGGGGCAGGGGCGTAGAGAAGTTTCGCAAGGCTTTGCTGCCGGGTGTTCATACCAGCATCCCAATTGGGGCCCTCCCCAGGCCGTCTCGCCCAAGGCCGGAATGTGAATAACTCCAGCTACCGGCTGCTGGTTTTCCATCAGCCCGATGAGCGTCCCAAAAAGCGGCACTCCGTGCACAAATGATTTGGTTCCGTCAATCGGGTCCAACACCCAACAGAACGGCCCTTGTCCGGGTGTTTCGCCCCACTCCTCGCCCACAATGGAATCTTCGGGAAAGTACTCTTGGATCCGCTGGCGCAGAAGGCGTTCGGCTTCTTGGTCGGCCTGGGTCACTGGGGAGGCGTCGCTTTTGCGCTGCACCTGAAGCTCTTGAGAACGGAAGAACCGCATGATCAACTCCCCGGCTTGGATGGCCCAATGCCGTGCTGCTTCCAGTCGTTTTTGCAGAAGCTCGTGCATGGTCGTGGTCTTGCTGGTTCAAAGGGCCTGCGGGTTTTCAACCTTGGGAACTGTCCTGGCCGAGAGTTACTCAGAAGTTTTTGACTCCGCGGAGACCGAAACGGCGTCGTGACCGTAGCGGGGAGGGGGCAACTCGCGCACCTGACCGGATCGCAACGAGGCCAAGTGCTGGTCGTAGGCCGCGATGACTTCCTTGCGCCTCAGCATGCCGATGACGCGCTGCGGATCCTGGGGGTCCACCACGGGAATCTCGTCAATGTTCTTTTGAGTCATGCGGCGCAAGGCGGTGTGCAGGTCGTCTTCCGGGGTGACCGTCAACACCGGAAATGTGGCCAGGTCCATGGCCACGCTCCCGTCGTACACCGCATCCTCCTCCCGCACCGCCCGAAGGTCGCTAAGGGAAAAAATCCCCACCAAGCGGCCTTGCTTATCTACCACGGGAAAGTAGGAGTTTCGGGACTGGGCCACGCGATGGATGACTTCGGCCAAGGGGGTGGATTCTTCAATCAGTTCCACCGGCCGATCGCGGCGATAGACTTGGGCCACGGGCACATGGGCCAGGATGTCCACCACGAAGTCTCCCAAGTGAGCCGGGCTGTCAATGAGCGTAGGCACCTGTTCCTCATAAAGCGTGATCCGCGAAGACAACAAAGTCACACTCACCATGCTCACCAGCATCAAAGGCACGATCAGCTCATACGAGCCGGTCATTTCGGCCACCATGATCAACGAGGTCAGGGGCACTTTAGCCACTCCGGCAAAAAAACCGGCCATTCCCACCAGCACAAATGCCTCGGGCTGAGGCACATAATCAGGAAACCACTGATGACACAGACGCCCGTAGGCTCCCCCGAGCATCGCCCCGATGAAAAGCGAAGGGGCAAACACCCCTCCGGAGCCGCCCGAGGAAATGGTCAAGCTGGTAGCCAGGATTTTGGCCACGGCCAGCAGGAGCATCAGTTGCACTTCCATGCGATTCTCCAAGGCCATTTGAACCCAGCCGTACCCTCCGGCCATGATCTGGGGCACCCACAAGGCCAGCACACCCATGAGCAACCCGCCCAAGGCCGGCTTGAGAACCTGAGGCACCCGAAGCGGCCGAAACACCCGATCCCGCATCCCATAAAACACCACCACATACACATATCCCACCAATGTGCAAAGCAAGGCAAACCCCAAATAAAACGGCAGCTCGGTGAACCCGTGGAAGTGAAGCTTTTGGGCCGGAGTGAAGGCAAATCCGTGCCCAAACATGGAGCTGAACACCGTATAGGCTACCACAGAAGCAATCACCGCAGGCACTAAAGCGGAGAACTCAATGGCATTGGTGCTGTAGAGCACTTCGCACACGAACAAAGCACCGCCCAACGGGGCCTGGAAAATCGCCCCGATTCCCCCGGCTGCTCCGGCCAGCATGAGATTGCGTCGTTCAAAGTCGCTCAGTTTAAGTCGTGTGGCCAGCAGGGAACCGAATCCGGCCCCGATTTGGGCAATCGGCCCCTCGCGTCCAGCCGAGCCTCCGGTGCCGATGGTCAGCACGCTGGCCACGGCTTTGACCAGAGGGACTCGGGCCCGAATCACCCCCCGAAGCCGGTGAAACGCCCGAACCATCGCATCCGTACCATGTCCTTCGGCTTCGGGAGCCAAAGTAAACACAATCAACCCGCAGGCCAAACCTCCCAAAGTGGGCATCAGCACCACCCACCACCATCGCTGGGGCAGGCGGTAGTTGTTGTCTTCGGGGTTTTTGCGTTCGCTTCCGGCTTTGGGGGGGAGGTAACCTTCTACTTCTTGGAGGCAGAAGTACTGGGTGTGTTCCAGGGCCACATAAAAGGCTGCCGCTCCCAGTCCGGCCACCACGCCCACCAGCGCACTGTAGGCCACGATCCGCCCGGTGGACTCCAGGTCAAAAATCCGCTTGAACCGATCCACCGCAGCCGATCCGACGCGCCGCCACAGTTGCACCGGTTGATTCATGGGCATGGGCTTTCCAGCGGTCCCGGGAGGCCCGACCCGGGTACGGTTCAGACTGCACCCCGCCCCGGTGTGGCTACTCAAAACTAGCACCCCCCGTGCGTTCTTTCCAGGGGCCAGCAGACGCGCGTTTCCACGCACCAATTGACCCCAAGCAGGCTGGGTGGCAGAATCCCAGGCGGTAGCCGATACGGCTGCCCCCCAACCCATCGCGGCCAAATCCCAGGAAGCATCCAAACCTGGCTCGCCGCTTTTTTCCTACCAACCGTGCCCCAGGAGAGAGGCATGCAATCGGTAGAACTGGACCTTCAGCACGCGTTTTTTCCCCAACGGTTCATCACCCCCGGCCACCTGCAGCGACTGGCTCCTCGGCTGGAGTGGGCCCGGCAACAAGTTCTCCAAGACCCCAACCGCTGGACTCCGGAGCAACCGGAGTTTGACCCGCTGTTTTTCCCCTGGCCGGAACAGGCGCTCCAAGAGCATCGGCGGCAAGAAGGCTCGGGAGTGCTGGGGCAGGTGTTCCAAGTGGCTCAAAGGCTGCGCCAAGAGGTGCAAACCGTGGTGGTGTTGGGCATCGGGGGCTCGTACATGGGAGCTTGGGCCTTGTTGCAGGCATGCCGAGGACCGTTTTACAACTTGCTCCCTCCTTCCCGACGCCAAGGCCCTCGGGTGTTTTTTGATGGATTCAATGTGGATGGTCAGTACACGGCTTCGCTGCTGGAGGTACTTTCCGGGGAGTCAGACCCTTGGGGGCTGATCGTTATCAGCAAAAGTGGCACCACGCTGGAAACGGCGGTGGCCCTGCGCGTTTATCTTGAAGCTTTACAGAACCACGCTCGGAAAAGTGGAGATCTGAAACACCACCTGGTGGTGATCACTGGCCCCCAAGGCCCCTTGGGCCAACTGGCCCAACGCTGGCAAGCTCCCCGGCTGGAAGTGCCACCGGGGATCGGAGGCCGGTTTTCCGTGTTGACCCCGGTGGGTTTGCTTCCTGCGGCGGTGTTGGGCTTGAATGTGGTGGCGCTTCTGGAAGGAGCCGCGGCGATGAACCGGCGATTCATGCAGGAGCCGGTGGGCCGCAACCCAGTGCTGGACTATGCCGGCGTGTGCCACCTTTGGGAACAACGCCAAGGAGTGCACATCCGCGTGATGGCCTCCTGGACCAATGCCCTGGAAGGCTTGGGCATGTGGTACGACCAACTGCTGGCTGAAAGTCTGGGCAAAGAAGAACAAGGGGCCACCCCTTTGACGGCCGTCAACACCCGAGACTTGCACTCCCGAGGCCAACAACACCAACAAGGTCGCCGCGACAAACTTATCACCAACCTCGTGCTGACCCAACCCCCGGGAAAGCTGCTCCGGGTGCCTGCGTGGACCGAAGACCTGGATGGGCTCAACTACTTGGCCGGACGAAGCTACGCCGATATCATGGCCGCTGCCGTGCAAGGAACCAATCAGGCTTACGCCCAAGACCTGCGACCTACCATCAATCTCCGGTTGCCGGAACTTAACGAGTTTACCCTGGGTCAAGTGTTCCAAATGCTGATGCTCTCTACCGTGGTGGAGGGCAAGCTGCTTGGGATAAACCCCTACGGACAGCCTGGAGTGCAGCAATACAAGCAGAACATGGTGCGGATTCTACGCCAAGCTGGCAGCGGGCAAGTTTAACCCTCCTTTGGCAACACAAGGAGAAAAGTCATGGCAAGCACACTCACCTGGCTGGGACACGGTACTTGGTTGATAGAGACTCAAGGACACCGCGTTCTGCTGGATCCTTTTTTGAACGACAATCCCAAAGCCCCTTTGAAAGCCGACCAGGTGGAGTGCGAGTACATTTTGATTTCCCACGGGCACTTTGACCATGTGGCCGATGCCGCCTCGGTGGCCAAGCGCACCGGAGCTACGGTGGTGGCCATTTTTGAAATCTGCCAATGGTTGCAAAATCAAGGGGTGGAAAACGCTCAACCGCTGAACTTGGGCGGAGGGTGCCAGCTACCTTGGGGGCGCGTGCAACTGACCCCAGCCCTCCACAGCTCCCAACTCCCCGACGGCACCTACGGAGGGGAGCCGGGCGGATTCCTCCTCTCGCTGCCAGAGGGCAAGGTGTACTTTGCCTGCGATACGGCGTTGTTTTCCGACATGAAACTCATTGCCCGAGGTGGGCTGGAGGTGGCCGTGCTGCCCATCGGGGACACTTTTACCATGGGCCCTGAGGATGCCCTGGAGGCCGTCAAACTGCTCCAGCCCCGTTGGGTCATCCCGTGCCACTACAACACCTGGCCGCCTATTGAACAAGATGCTCAGGCCTGGGCCCAACAAGTCCGCCAGCACACCACCAGCCAACCGATGGTCTTGGAGCCTGGTGAGAAGTTTACCCTGGGCCAGCAGTGAAAACGCAGGGCGAAGGCCCTAGGGAGCAGAATGCCATCAGGGAGGGCCGAGCATGGCCGGACCCCTTTTTACCCGAACTGGAGACCAGGGCCAGACGCAGTTGGGCCCTGGCCATCGGGTCAGCAAAGCCCATCCTTTGATTGAGCTTTACGGACAGTTGGACGAGCTGAATAGTTTCCTGGGTCTGGCTCGGTCCTGGGCTCCTCAGGAGCTAGCCCCACTGCTGGCCCAAGTGCAAGATCAGCTTCTCTGTTGGGGAGGGTGGCTTTTCCAGTGCCAGGCTTCCAAACCTATCCCCCTGCCCCAAGCCAGGACGGAGGCTTGGGTTCGGTCTCTGGAGGAGCAGATTCGCCAATGGGAAGAGGCGGTTTCCCTACCTCGGCAATTCGTCCTGCCCGGAGGAAGCCCTCCGGCTGCCCTGCTTGATGTGGCCCGAGCCGTGGCCCGAGGATGCGAACGCCAAGCGGTGCTGGTGCTGGAGCAAGCCCAAGTTCCAGCGGCCACCCTGAGCGTGCTAAGGCCCTTGGTGGTTTACTTGAATCGGCTTTCGGATTGGTTGTTTGCGGCAGCTCGTTGGGCCAATGCTCAACTGGGGCAACCAGAGCTGCCTTGGTCTGGTCTGCCCGAAGCGGGGCCATGATTCTCCTCCTCTGGCGACTGAATGGGAAGCTGTGGGGGGAGCCAGGACTGCCAGCAGGTAAGCCCTGCAACGGATTGAGAAAAATCCCGGATAAGATGCTTTACCCCAAGCCGGGTGAGCGATAGTTTTTTTACCAAAGCCCACGGCGGGGCACGCTGTCCGACGGATTCGTTCACACTCTGCCACCGATCCCCCAGGGTTGTGCCAGGCACCTGTGCTTGTGGCACAGGCAATCCTGGGGAGGGACGCAGCGTGGTTGGCGGCGGTAGCCAACACGGCGGCACGCTGCCTACGAGTCCTAAAAACCGCAAAGGGGACACATCATGAAAGGCTTTCTTGCGCGAACTTGGGTTGCGGTTCCTATTGTGTTGTGGGGTCTGATGTGGCAAGCAACAAGTGGAGGAGCTTGGGCTCAAGACCCCTCCAACAACCAACCCGCGGCTGCTCAGGCTCCTGAATCCCCAAACCCGCAACCGGCCAATCAACAGCCGGCCAATCAGCCACCTGGAAATCAACCACCAGCCGATCAGCCGCCCCTTATGATGCCCGGTGGACAAGCTCCACCTCCTGGAATGATGGAACCTCGGTTCGGGATGAGCGCTCCTCAGGGCACTTCAGCGCCGGATCCGGATGCCCAAGTGGCCCGAGGCGACCACGCCTGGATGCTCATTTCCTGTGCTCTGGTGCTGATGATGACTGGCCCTGGGCTGGCTTTGTTCTACAGCGGACTGGTCCGCAAGAAAAATGTGCTAAGCGTGATGATGCAGTGCATTTACCTGATGGGTTTTATGTCCATCATTTGGGCCCTGTACGGATATTCTTTAGCTTTTGGCTCGGGACCTGACAACTTTTTGGGCGAATTGATCGGAGATTTCCAGTATGTGTTTATGCGCAATGTGGACGCTTTTTACGGAGACACTGGGCGCGATGTGCCTATGGCCGGAGAGATTCCGCGGCTGACCCACATGCTCTTTCAAGGCATGTTTTTCATCATCACTCCGGCGTTGATTGTGGGCGGATTTGCCGAGCGCATGCGGTTCAAGGCAATGGTGTTGTTTATGCTGTTGTGGGGCACACTGGTCTATTGCCCTCTGGCTCATTGGGTCTGGGGCGGCGGGTTGCTCCAATTCGGGGAAGCCCCCTCTTACTGGCTGGGAGCCTTGGACTTCGCCGGCGGCACGGTCGTGCACATCAGTTCCGGAATCACTGCCCTGGTGTGTGCTTTGCTCATTGGCAAGCGGCTCGGGTACGGCAGTGAGCCCATGCCCCCTCACAACTTGACCTACACCTGCATCGGAGCGTGTTTGTTGTGGGTGGGATGGTTTGGATTCAACGCCGGCAGTGCCGGAGCCGCGGACACCGTGGCTGCCTGTGCCTTTGCCACCACCCATCTGTCGGCCGCAGCGGGGGCCTTTGCCTGGGCCACGATTGAGTGGACTTCCCGAGGAAAACCCACTGTCCTGGGCACTTGCTCCGGAGCGGTAGCAGGGCTGGTCTGCATCACTCCGGCTGCCGGTCATGTTACACTCATGCCGGCCATTGTGTTTGGACTTCTGGCTGGGGTGTTCTGCTACTTCGGATGCACCACTTTGAAAGCCCGGTTCGGATACGACGACTCCCTGGATGTGTTTGGCATCCATGGGCTGGGAGGAACCTTGGGAGCATTGTTGACCGGAGTGTTTGCCACTCGGGCGGTCAACGATGTGGGTCAAGGAATGCCCCTGGGACTGATTGAAGGAGGAACCCAGCTCATTCCTCAGTTCTTGGCCGTGGTCATCACCTGGGTTTATGCTGCCGTGGTGAGCTGGGTGCTGCTGAAGTTGATTGACCTGGTGGTGGGACTTCGGGTCACTCAGGAAGAGGAGATCCAAGGTCTGGACCTGAGTCAACACGGCGAAGAGGGCTATATTTTCCTCTAAGCTGCCTGGCCGGCGAGCGGTTCCGAGGGCCAGGCTGGTGGTCCTCGGAACCTGCCCATGGCCAAAATGACTCGCATTCTCCCCCGCAGTGTGCAAAGATCAACCCAAGACCTCGGTCTCCTGTACCACTTGCCGCCTTGGACCAAAGGAGCCCCAAGCCATGAAAAAAGTTGAAGCCATCATTCGCCACTTCAAGCTGGAAGAAGTGAAAAACGCACTAACCGAACAAGGCATCCACGGCATGACCGTGACCGAAGTGCGTGGCTTTGGTCGCCAAAAGGGCCACACGGAAATGTATCGGGGCACCGAGTACGCCGTGGACTTTGTGCCCAAGGTCAAAATTGAAGTCGTGGTGGCCGACAACATGGCCCAACGCGTCGTGGATACGATCATTCGTTCCGCACAAACCGGACAAATCGGCGACGGCAAAGTGTTCGTCAGCGATTTGTCCGAAGTGATCCGCATCCGTACCGGTGAAACCGGTGAAGATGCCCTCTAGGGCACACCAGCATCCGGGCCATTGCTACGCCAAAGCGCGACGGATCCAGAGCTGACTTTAGTTCGCTGGACCGATTGCTGGCAGTCTGTGTGCGGCATCCAAGTTACAGTCTTCACCACAGCGCAAGGGGCGGAGTGGGTTGATGGATACTTACAATGCGTCCGAGCGCGCCAGGGGCGCTGCTCGGGTTGAGCTTAAGCAGTTGAAGCTGCGCGCAGGAAAGCAGGTCCTGCTGGATGGGGCCACGGCCCGGTTGGCTCCCGGAAAACTCTCTTTGGTCATCGGTCCCTCGGGAGCCGGAAAAACGCTCTTGTTGCGAACCATAGCCGGGTTGGTGAGCCAGGATCCCAGCCAAGGGGTGTGGTACGAGGGCCAGTTAACTTGCCACACTCCTTCTGGGGAACCGTTGCGGGTGGGAGTGGTGTTTCAGCACTTTGCTATCTTTGACGAGTGGTCTCCACGGGAAAATGTGGAGTTTGCCTTGGACCACCGGCCCGGCTGCTCCACAGACCTCCGTGCCGAGGAGGCCCTGAAGTGGCTTCAGCGGCTTGGTGTTCCGCACGATCGGGCGGCTGCCCAACTTAGCGGTGGCCAACGCCAACGGCTGGCCATTGCACGAGCCTTGGCCTTTGGGCCTCAATTGATGCTCTACGACGAGCCTACCTCCGGCCAGGATCCCATCACTGCCCAACGCACCGTGCAACTCATCCGCCAGGTGCACGAGGAACACGGGGCCACCACGGTGGTGGTGACCCACGACTATCAGACTTTGGTTCCGATCGCCGATGCTGTGTGGCTGTTCAATCCGGCCAAACGCCAGTTGGAGCCCATTCCTCCGGACCGCTGGGCTCAACTCCCTCAACTTCTGGAAAACCTGGAAAGAGAATCTGCGGCTTCAGGGGAGGAGGAATCTGCCACAGGCTCATCGGGTTGGGCGGAACGAATCGGAACTTTTTTGGAACGCACCGGCCAGGTGGCCCTTTGGGCCCTAGGAACCTTGGGAGCCTGGGTGCCACGGTGGCGAAGCCTTCGCTGGGGGCTGAAGTATCTGACCTATTACCTCTGGATGGTGGCCGGTCTGACGGCTTGGGGCTATTTGGCCCTGGCAGGCTTGATTTTGGGATTTATCAGCACTTATTTCACCTTCCGTTTTCTTCCCTATGCCCAGTACACCGAACCCCTTTTGATGGAGAACCTGTTGCAAGGGATTGGTTTTTTGCTGTTTCGGGTGGTGGCTCCCGTGTTGGGCACCATCTTGATTGCAGCCCGTTGTGGGGCAGCCGTGACAGCGGATGTGGGCAGCAAGTCCTATGCTGCCCAACTGGATGCCATGCGCACTTTTGGTGTCCCACCTCAGCGATACTTGCTCACAGGAACGCTTTGGGCGTTTTTGTTGGGCACACCTCTTTTGGTGGGTCTGATGTACTGGGTGGCTCAAAAAACCAGTATGGCTGTCTTTTCGGCCATTCGGCCCGAGTGGGGGCCTTATTTCTGGCAGCTTTATTTCCACCGGTGGCTGGTGGTGCCCGGAGCTTGGGGCTATCGGGGATGGCCCTGGTGGTTGGCCAAGATTCTCACCTGTGCAGCGGGCACGGCCGCCATTGCTTACCACCACGGAGCTACTCCTAAATTTTCCAGTCAACACATCAGCCAGGCTATTACCACGGCTATTTTGTGGTCCACCTTGTGGGTGCTGGTGGTCCACATGAGCTTTGCGTTCTTTGAATTTGACTAGGAAGCATCGGAGAAGTTGGGTTCTCGAGGCTTGCTCTATTCGGGCAAGCGGCTCTTGAGAAAGGACCCAGAAGGCTCCCTGAGTTCACCTGGCGGAGAAGTAGTGTTTGTTCAGGCACATAAATTTAAGAAAATTTACAAAAAACTCTGAAAAGGGCTTGATAATTTATCAAAAAAGGAGAAATATATTATTGCAGACGGGGCATGGAAAAGGTTGGATCGGTTAGTCGTTCCCCCCAACATAGGAAGGAGCTGTGATGGCTGCTGAAGAAAAAACTGCCAAGGAGGAAAAACCCCGTCGCCGAGGGCGAGGTAGCGGGACCAAAGTCGCCGCCATTCGCCGCTACCTGAATCGTCATCCCGATGCAAAACCCCGCGAAGTGGTGGCCGCTCTCAAACGCCGTGGTATTGATGTTACTCCCGCGAGTGTGAGCACCATCAAGCATCAATTGAAGACCAAGGGCCTTTTGCAACCTTCTGGTGCGGCTGCAGGTGCCAAAGCTAAAGCAACTCCTGCACGCCGTGGCCGCCGTCCCGCCGCCGCAGGGGAAATCACCGCAGAGGCACTCATGCAAGCCAAGTCCTTGGCCGATAGCCTGGGCGGCGTAGAACAAGCCAAAAAAGCCCTGGACGCCTTGGCCAAGCTGCAAACCTAAATCCTCAAACCAGGTGTTCCAAATCCACCTGACAGGGGCACACCGGGAAGTGTGCCCCTGTTTTTGGGCTCTTGCCCCCCCCAGAGGGGTTGCATGATTCATCATTGCCACGCTCAACTTCCTCTATCCCAACACCCCCTACAGGAAATCTACCTTTCCTTACAAAATTTGTATTTTTTAAGTTCCTTCAAGCTGTCCCTAATCCGAAGATTGCCTCCCCGAGTGCTTTTTTGAATTCCAATTCCGCATTCTTAATGCTTGATTCTTAATGCTTGTTCTTTTTCTTTCTTGGAGTAGGCTTTTCCCTTTGTTTTGTGCCTACGAAACCTTCGCCATCCGTTGTTCGGAGCGGTTCTTTGAGTTTCCTTTCAACGGTGAAATGGCACTATTAGTGATTTGATACTTTGTAGCGGAAAAGAGCTGAAAAATCATGCGACTTTTGGCGAGCCGAGGTGATTTTAAGCGGAGAAACGAAAGGCAGAAAAGTGAAATAGCTGTATGAAACACTTAGGATCAACCCGTGGTGCGTTCCAGGAAGTTTTGAGTGATTCGTTGCACGCGGGGATCGGGGCCGTGGGGACGGGTGTAGTGCGACCAAGGAAGCATGTGCCCCGGGGGGCTGGAGAGTCCCTGGGCCCAGTAAATCGTGGAAGCGTTGAAAACCCAATTCCCCTTAGGCCCGGGATAGATCGTAGCGGTGTATTCGGCAGTTTTATCGGCGGCGTTTTTGGTAATTCCTGAGGCCACCACTTCCAAGCCGGGCAAGGGGGCCGGGTCCCCATGAAACTCCCAGCCCACCAACCCCGGAATGGCATCTCCGTTTTTCATCCCCGTGCCTTCAAACAACCAGTGATCCGCTCGCCGCACAATCCAGTCAGCGCCTCCGTTAAAAGGAGTGACGGTTCGT
>JAJRRR010000124.1 GCA_024279285.1 Planctomycetota bacterium | reverse complement strand
GCAAGTGCACAGGGATCCTGAGGAGCTGAGCACGCAAGAAGCTTTGGCCCTGGTGGACCAGTTGGCCACTTTTCCAGTTGCTCCCCTGTTGATTCTCACCGGTGGCGACCCGCTCAAAAGGCCCGATTTGTTCCAGATCATTGAACACGGTTTGAAGCGCGGACTGCCGGTGGCTTTGACTCCTTCGGCCACTCCCCTGCTGACGCGCCGCGTGGTTCATCATTTGGCCCAGTTGGGACTCCATCGCCTGGCGGTCAGTTTGGACGGGGCAGATGCCGCCACGCACGATCGCTTTCGGGGATGGTCGGGCAGTTTTCAGCGCACACTGGAAGTGATGCATTGGGCCCGCGAAGCCGGGCTCCCCTTGCAAGTCAACACCACCTTGGTCAAACACAACTTGCATCAATTGGACCAGATGGCCCAATTGCTGGCACAAATGGACATCGTGCTTTGGTCGGTGTTTTTCCTGGTTCCCACAGGACGAGGAGTCCATTTGGAGCGGCTCAGTGCCGAGGAGTGTGAATGGGCCTTTGCCCGATTGTGGTATCACAGCCAACGGCAACCTTACGCGATCAAAACCACCGAAGCTCCCCACTACCGTCGCTGGGTGTTGCAGCACACGCGACAAGCGGAGTCTCCAGGGGCGCAGGAACGCATCAGTCCTTGGCAACTTCAGCCCACCAACGACGGCCGAGGCACGCTGTTTATCAGCCATCGGGGGGAGATTTATCCCAGTGGTTTTTTACCGATCTGCTGCGGGCGTTTTCCCCAAGACAGCGTGGTGGAAGTGTACCAGCGGCACCCGTTGTTTGTGGCCCTTCGGGATGTGGAGCAGTTGCAAGGGAAGTGCGGAGCGTGCGAGTATCGCCACATTTGTGGAGGGAGTCGGGCCCGGGCGTTCGCCGTCCTGGGCGACCCTTTGGCCGAAGAACCCGACTGTCTGTATCGACCCCTGCGCACCAAACGCCGCTGAGCGGATCTAACGCGACTTGCCCTGCTGCGAGGGCTCCGTGGCCACATCGGCTGCTGAGTCTTCCAGGAGTTTTTCTTCAAAGAACATGTGGAAGTGCATTCCACTGTTGGGCCCGATGTGGCCGATGACCTGGCGATCTACTTCAAACTGCTGATGCACCACGCGCCCCCGAGCGATGTCAAACTTGACCCACCCACGGACAAATCGCTGCACCAATTGGGCCTCAGCCACCGGATCGCGGACTTGGTCCAAGGGGATGGTTTCCAGCTCAATTCGGGCGATGCCGTTTTGGACTTGGCGCAAGATGAGCTTCTGCCGCACGCGGACCCGAGCCACGGTCTTGTCCTTGCGCTTCAGCACGATCGGCTCGTCCAAGTGCCAACTCTGGCCCACCGAAACCGGCTCCTCGGGCAAGGGGATGGTGATCCGAGGGCTTTCGCCCCAAGGGGAAATGTGCTTGTTGACCCGACGAATGATCCGCCCCAGGGGGGTAATGGTAATTCGGGCCAGATCCACGCCAATGCTTTGGGCCACATGCTCCAGCCCAGGCGGTGGTTCCGAGTCGCGCTGGCTGTCGTAATGCACCCGATCCCGATCCGTCACCCATTGGGTCATCTTCACGGCTTCCACGCGATTGATAAAGCTGATGCGTTGGGAATCGGCGTGGACGATGGTCCAGGACTTGATGGAGCGGCTGAAGGTTTCGGCCGTTTGGGTGGTTCCGCCTACCGTGGTCCGCACTTTGGCCCGATGGACCACTTCCCAACGCACCTTCTCCCCTTGGCGAAACCGATAACGGAGCAGGTATCGTTTGCTCTCCTGGGCTTCCGCCACAGAGAGCCCTCCCATCCCCAGCAGCAAAAAAACTCCCAGCCATCTTGCAGCATGCATGGAGAAGCTCCTCCGCCAAGTACGAGCACCGTGAGGCGTCCCTTTTTGGCAAGGGGAGCACGATAGCAACTGCGGCTGTCGGGAAAAAGGGAAATGCTGCAAGCACTGCTGGCACACCTTGCAACTTCCCCTGGGCCAAAGGATTGCCGTAGCCACAACTCGCCCGGGTTGTTAAAGACAAACTAGGCAAGCCAAATCCGGACAAAACTCTCGCACTTAGCAGCGCAAGGGTCGGACTATGTCGCGGACAGTGGTGTTGGTTGGGCTGCTCAGTGGGGCTTTGGGAGGGGTGTTGGGTGCTTGGGCCACTGCTTGGTGGCATACGCCCACCAGGCTGACTTCGGAGGCTCGGGCCCAAGTGCCGCGAGTGTCGCAAGCCCCCCTGCCCAGCCCTGTGCCTCAGGAGCCGGTTCGGCCCGCCTTCCCTTTGCCCCCTCAGGCCGCCCAACTCACCCCTGAAGAACAAGTCAATGTGTTCGTCTATCAAAAAGCCAACCGAAGCGTGGTGAACATCAACACCCGCACTTCGCGAGTCAACCCCTTGTTCTGGATTGAAGTCATCGCCGAGGGTTCCGGTTCGGGGGTGGTGCTGGATCGCCAAGGGCATGTGTTGACCAACTACCATGTGATTGAAGACGCCGAGCAGATCATGGTGACTTTGTACGACGGGAGCAGCTACCTGGGCCAACTCGTAGGGGCTGACCCGAACAACGATCTGGCCGTGGTCCGCATCGAAGCTCCTGCCCAACGCCTGGTCCCGGTCCAAATGGGCGACTCCACTTCGCTCCTGGAAGGGCAGAAAGTCTATGCCATCGGCAACCCGTTTGGGCTGGAGCGCACTTTGACCGTGGGCGTGATTTCCAGCTTGAACCGCACCATGCGAAGTCGTAGCGGCCGGCTGATCCGGTCCATCATCCAGGTAGACGCGGCCATCAACCCGGGCAATTCCGGAGGACCGCTGCTGGACAGCCACGGCCGGATGATCGGCATGACCACAGCAATTGCCAGTCGCACTGGTCAGAGTGCCGGAGTGGGCTTTGCCATTCCGGTGAGCATCATTCAACGCATTGTGCCCCAGTTGATCCAGTTTGGTCGGGTGCGGAGAGCCGATATTGGGATCTTGCGACTTTATCAGACCGAACGGGGATTGGTGGTCGCTCGGGTGGTGCCAGGGGGACCAGCAGATCGGGCCGGAGTGCGCGGCTTCCGAATCGTCAGACAACGCATCCGAAGAGGGCCCGTGGTCGTGGTCCGCGAGTATGTGGATCGCTCCTGGGCCGATGTGATCGTGGCCGTCAACGGACAAAAGGTGGAAACCGTGGACCAATTCCTGGATATTATAGAAAGTCACCAGCCGGGCCAGACGGTAGTGCTGACGGTGCTCAGGGCCGGAAAGACCCTAGAACTGCCTGTCCGGCTGGCCGAAGCCCAATAGTGCACGGGGAAGGTGGGCCGTGTTTCGGATCAAGATTTGTGGGATCACGCGCGGCCAAGACGCCCATGCCGCCGCGCAAGCCGGGGCAGACGCTCTGGGACTGAACTTCTACCCTGGCTCCCGACGCTATCTGGCTTGGGATCAAGCCTTGCGACTCAGACGCGCCTGTCCTGAGCAAGTGCAAGTGTTGGGCGTATTCGTCAACACCCCTGTGGACCAAGTGGTTCATTGGGTCAAACAGCTCTCGTTGCATGGGGTGCAGTTGCACGGGGAGGAGTCCCCGGAGTATGTCAGGCATCTTCGGGCCCGACTCCCCTCAGGCGTTTTTGTGGTGCGGGCGTTCCGTCCTCGGGAGTCCCTCCAAAGCGTGCACGAGTATCTTCGCTGTTGCCGTACGCAAAGTGTGCCGGTGGATATGGTGCTGTTTGACTCACCGGGGTCTGCGGAACAATACGGCGGGACCGGCACCACTGGGGTGTGGAAACTGGCCCGAGAGTTCGCCCAACTGGTTCATGCTCCCCCTTTGATCCTGGCCGGAGGGCTGACGCCGGAGAATGTGGCCCGGGCCATCTCCTCCGTCCAGCCTGCCGCGGTGGATGTGGCCTCGGGAGTGGAATCCGCCCCGGGAATCAAGGACCCGGAGAAAATCCAACGCTTCGTCCAGACGGCCTTGGCCAGTTGGGCCGAAGGTTAACAGGTTTTTCTCTCAAGAGGCGGTTGTGAACACGCCGTGTCATGCCCTTGCGGCTTGTGGAGCCAGGATTCGCACCCGGGCGGAGGCGGCACTCCCCGGCGGCGACAAAACAGGCGCAAGATCAACCGCTGATAGCCCCGAACCATTCGCTCCACACTGTAGTGGCGCACCGCTCTTTGGCGAGCCGCTTGGCCCATCTGCTCTCGCAATCGTGCATCCCCTAGCAACATCAGCACCGCCTGAGCCAACGCTTCCTCGTCCCCTGGCGGCACCACCAGACCGGTTTGACCTTGCACGATCAGCTCGCCGATGGACCCTACGGCCGGAGCCACGAACGGACGCCCGGTGGCCATCGCTTCCAGAATCGTCACCGGAGCTGCTTCCACATGGGAAGTCAGCATCACCAGGTCCATCAGCCGCAGCAGTTGAGGCACATCCCCCCGGGAACCCAAAAACCAAACCCGATGGTCCACTTTCAACTCTCGGGCCAGTTGTTGCAGACATTGGCGGCGAGGGCCATCGCCCACGATGAGAAACTGCACCTGGGGCATTCGGTCCAGCACAGTTCGGGCCACACGAAGAAATCCCTCGTGGTTTTTCTCGGGGCGCAAAGCTGCCACGATGCCCACCACCGGCCCCTGGGCGTCCAGGCCCAACTGTTCCCTCAATCCTGGAGGAGCTGGACCGGGGCAAAAACGGGCGGTGTCCACGGCATTGGGAATCACGAACACTTTACCGGCCGGGAGCTTCTCCTTGTGAATAAGAAAGCGGCGGTGGGCCTCCGCCACGGCAATATAGCCGTGCGTGCACCAGTCCAGTTGGCGATTAAGCCAGTGGATGCGATCTGGCCAGCCGGTGGAGTGCAGCGCCACCAGGGCCACCGGCACCTGAGCCCACCACGCTGCCAAACGCCCCCAAAACATCTTGTCTCCAGCTCCCACGCTCACTACCACATCCGCACGCCGCTGACGAAACAATCGCACCAGACGATACAACACGCGCAGGTCGTATTTGTGGGCCAGAAGCCGGGCATGCACAGGAGCATAGGCGGAAAACTGAGGAGCCAACTCCCCGGGTTGCTTGAGACAGACCACCTCAGGCACTAGCCATCGGTGGCCCAGGCGCTTGACCAGCTCCAACAACAACACCTCCGCACCGCCCAGCTCCAGCGTGGTGTTGAGGAACATCACGCGCACCGGGCCGTGTTTTTCCCACCACCTTCGGGTGTCTTCACAATTCGCCGGAGTGTTCGTAGCAGGAGTTGCCAGAGCCATATGAACGCCGCGGTTTGGTTCACCAGGGTCTTTCAACCCTAGCTTCCGGCCAGCCCAGGGGCCACAACTCTCCGGGCTAAGAGCCCAACAAGTGGGAAAACCCCTGCTGCCGGAGCCAGCGGCGTTCTTCCTCGGTGGAGGGCGGACCGGTGAGCACCCACACTCCTTGGTCAGTTACGGCCACCGTGTGCTCCACATGCACGCAGGGCAATCCGTCGGCAGCCACCACGGTCCAATGATCTTCGCGCAGGCGGATTTCTTTGGTGGAAGTGTTGAGCATGGGCTCCACGGCGATCACCAGCCCTGGTTGCAATAGGAACTCTCCTCGTGGGTTTCCGGGCTTGGGGGGAACATTGGGCACATCGGGCTTTTCGTGCAAGTGGCGCCCAATGCCGTGACCGACAAACTGATCCACCAGCCAGTATCCCTGTTGACGAACGAACTGGAGCATTTGTCGGGCCACTTGGCTCCAGCGTTGGGCGCGGCTCATGGCTTGGATGGCTAGGCGCAAGGTCTGCTGGGCGGTTTGCAACAACCGCTGCGTTGCAGGCCGCGGAGTGCCCACGATGAAACTCACCGCCGCATCGGCGCACCAGCCTTGGTAGCGACAGCCGGCGTCCACAGTGATCAGATCGCCGTCTTGAAGTACGCGGGAACTGGGGATGCCGTGCACCAGTTCCTCGTTGACCGAAATACAACTCACGGCCGGAAAGGGGGTGCGTCCCGGATAGCCCTCAAACACCCCCTGGGCCCCAAAGTGGTCAAACACCTCGCGCACAGTTTGGTCCAGTTGGACGGTTGAGAGACCGGGTCGGGCCACAGCTTGCACTTGACGCAGCGCCGCCCAAACCACCAACCCCGAGCGGCGCATGGCCTGAATCTGCCCGGCCGACTTCAGTTTGTACACAACTTCAAGAGCCGAAACGAGCCACCGCTAGCCTTCCACCAGGCTGGGATAGTTGCGCATGACCAGGTGGCTGTCGATTTTTTGCACCAGATCAAAAGCCACGCTTACGGCAATCAGCAATCCCGTGCCACCGTAGAAACTGGCCAACTGCATATCCACGCCCATCAGTCCGGAGATGATCGTCGGCGTGATCGCCACCACGGCCAGAAAGCCGGCTCCCACATAGGTGATCCGCACCATGACCTTTTCCAAGTACTCGGCGGTCCATCGGCCAGGGCGATAACCCGGGATGAAACTGCCGTGATCTTTGAGATTCTCGGCAATTTCCTTGGGATTGAAGGTGATGGCGGTCCAAAAGTAACAGAAGAAGTAAATGAAGATCACATACACCACATTGTAGGTGAACGAAGTGCCGCGTTGGAACATCATGTAAAGCTCTTGCCACAGCGTGGTGGGCCAGCGTTGGGCAATGTAGCCAAAGAGCATGGCCGGAAACAGCAGCAAACTGCTGGCGAAGATGATGGGCATCACTCCGGCCTGGTTGAGCCGCAATGGCAGGTATTGTCGGGTACCACCATAAACACGATGGCCGCGAACATGCTTGGCGCTTTGCATGGGGATGCGACGCTGAGCCCGATAAATGAACACCACACCTACCACCACACCAATAAACAACAGCACCAACACGAGCACCTTCTCCACGCCCATGCTGGTGGCCGTGCCTCCCAGCACCGGACCTTCGGTCAGCAGAGGACCAAAGAGCTTGAAAATCTGATTGGGCATTCGGGCCAGAATGCCGGCCATGATGAGCAAACTGATTCCGTTGCCTATGCCAAACTCGTCTATCTGCTCCCCGATCCACATCAGGAAAATCGTCCCACAGGTCATTATCAGCACACAAGCCAACTGGGTGCCAAAGGGGAGCGAGCCACCAACAAGAAACTCCTCGCGCACCATGCCGGCGGAGGCCATAAACCCAATGTAGGCCCAACTCTGACCCAGGCAGATCAGCACGGTGGCATAGCGGGTGTATTGGTTGATTTTGCGTCGTCCGGTTTCGCCTTCTTTTTGGAGCTGTTCCAGGGGAGCCCAAACGCTGGCCAAAAGCTGGAAAATGATCGCCGCCGAAATGTAGGGCATGATGCCCAATCCGAAGATCGTCGCCTGGCTCAACTGGCTGGCGGCAAACAGAGAGACTTGTTCAATGAAAGAGCCAAACGCCCCTTGATCGGTGAACAAAGTGCGGCTGGTGTCCATGATGGGCAAGGGAATGTGCCACCCCACCCGATAAACCGCCAAAAGCAGCAGAGTAAACAGGATTTTCTGTCGCAGTTCGGGAATGGTGAAGATAATGCGCAGTTTCTCAATCATGGCAGGGTCCGTCCACAGCAGGAGGCAAGTGTTGCCCGGAGGACGGGACCAGTGTAGCGGCTCCCGGCTCAGGATTCAGCACCAGTTTGGGCTTTCTTTTGTTTTTCGCTCACGGGTGTGGGCCCGGGGATGATTTCAATCTGGCCACCGGCTGCCTGGATTTTCTCCACTGCCGACTTGCTGAACCGATGGGCGGCCACCTTGAGCTTTTTGGTCAACTGTCCATCGCCCAAAATCTTCAACACATCATAACGCCCTTTGGCCAGGTTGCGTTGGCGCAGGGTGTCGGGATTGACCTCATCTCCGTCCTGAAACAAACGCTCCAGTTGGCCCACATTGACCGTAGCCACCACTTTGGCAAACCGGTTATGGAACCCGCGTTTGGGGATGCGTCGGGCCAGAGGCATCTGGCCTCCTTCGAAGCCCACGCGTTGGCTGAACCCGCTTCGGGACTTCTGGCCCTTGTGCCCCCGACCGCAGGTTTTTCCACATCCGGAGCCGGGGCCGCGTCCTACTCGCTTGGGCCGACGACGACGATGAATCCCTTGATGAACCTCATGCAGCATCATGGCAGGGGCACTCCTCGCAACCGCTGGACTTCTTCCTTACTGCGCAGTTGAGCCAAACCGGCAATGGTGGCTTTGACCAGGTTTTGGG
Organism: Planctomycetota bacterium; assembly: GCA_024279285.1. Classification (GTDB taxonomy): domain Bacteria; phylum Planctomycetota; class Planctomycetia; order Pirellulales; family S012-138; genus S012-138. The sequence continues at coordinate 3,975 of JAJRRR010000124.1, read as the reverse complement.
GATTGTTGGAGCCGAAGCTTTTGGTCAGGATGTCACGGATTCCGGCCACTTCGCACACAGCTCGCACGGCTCCTCCGGCAATGATGCCCGTACCGGGCGAAGCCGGCAACAGCAGCACTTTGGAAGCTCCAAAGTGGCCCCATACTTCATGAGGAATGGTGGTCCCTTGCAGGGGGATTTCAATCATGTTCCGCGTGGCGTTTTTGATGGCTTTTTCGTAGGCGGGGGGGACTTCGTTGGCTTTGCCATAGCCCCAGCCCACCCGACCGTTGCGGTTCCCCACCACCACCATCGCAGTGAAGCTGAACCGCCGACCGCCTTTGATCACCGCCGCACAGCGACGCACATTGATGACCTTCTCTACCAATTCGCCGTGAGTGGTTTCGCCTGGAATGGTTGACACGGTTGTTGACCCTCGCAGTAGCGGGGACTAGAACTCCAATCCGGCAGCTCGGGCCGCTTCGGCCAGAGCTTGCACACGACCGTGGTACTTGTAAGGCCCCCGGTCAAACACCACTTGTTTGACTCCGGCTTCCAAGGCCCGACGAGCCACCAGCTCGCCGACGAGTTTGGCCGCTTCTTTGTTTCCGCCGTAGCTGATCTTGCCGCGTAGCTCTTTGTCCAGCGTACTGGCTGCGGCCAGGGTGTGTCCACGGGTGTCGTCAATCACCTGGGCATAAATGTGCTTATGGGAGCGAAAGACGCTCAGCCGCGGTCGGGTGACTTGTTGATACTTTCCCCGCAGCCGTTTTCGCACCCGACGCGTGCGGCGCCAGCGCTGGCGTTGCAAAAGCTTTTGGGGATTGGCCATCGTTGGAAACCTCGTTGGTGTTTTGGGGCAGGATTACTTTCCAGCTCGGCGGCTTACTTTGCGCCGGATGTGTTCGCCTTCGTAGCGGATACCCTTGCCCTTGTAAGGCTCCGGCTTGCGCACTGCCCGAACCTTGGCAGCAAACTGGCCCACCTGCTGCTTGTCAATCCCTTTGATGACAATGTGGGTTTGGTCGGGCACAGTGACTTCCAGGCCGGGGGGAACCTGCATGTGCACTTCGTTGGCGTATCCGACGCGGAGTTCCAGGATGTTGTTTCGGATGGCAGCCAAGTAGCCGCTGCCGACGATTTCCAAGCGTTTTTCGTAACCTTTGGTCACGCCGATGACCATGTTCTGGATCAACGCCCGCGTGGTCCCGTGCAACGCACGCGAAAGTCGGTCGTTGCCGTGCCGGGTGACGCAAACTTGGCGATTTTGTTCATCCACGGTAACGGTCACCTCGGGGCGATGCTCAAACTGGAGTTTGCCCAGCGGGCCTTCTACCTTCACGCAGCGACCTTCCAGGGTCACTTTGACCCCATCGGGAATGGCAACCGGTTTTTTTCCGATTCGGGACATAGGGCACTTTTCACCGTAGCAGTGGGGGGACTACCAGACTTCGCACAGGACTTCTCCGCCCACCTTTTGGGTTCGGGCTTCCCGGTCGCTGAGCACGCCGCGGTTGGTACTCAGCACGGCAATGCCCAGTCCGTTGAGCACCGGGCGCAGGTCTTGCACTTTGCTGTAAATCCGTCGGCCCGGCTTGCTGATCCGCCGAATGTGGCGGATGACTTGCTCGCCATTGGGTCCGTATTTCAGGTGGATGCGGAGCACTTTGTAAGGAAGCTTTTTGGTGCGGCTCCCTTGTTGGACTTCCATGTCCAGTTCTTCCCAATCCCAGATGTACCCTTCCCGCTTGAGCACATCCGCCACCCCGCGTTTGACTTTGGAGGTGGGCATGTCCACTGCGGCGTGGCGCGCTCGCACGGCGTTGCGGATTCGGGTCAGCATGTCAGCGATGGGATCGGTCAACATGGCAAATCGTACCCTTACCAACTGGCTTTACGAACACCAGGAATCAGACCCTGATCGGCCAATTTGCGGAAACAGATTCGGCAAATTCCGAACTTGCGATACACCGCCCGAGGCCGCCCACACAACTGACACCGTCGCACGCGACGGGTGGAAAACTTGGGCGGCTTGAGGGCTTTGATGATCTTTGCCTTGCTGGCCATCGGGAACTTCTCCTACTAGGAACGACGAAACGGCATGCCCAGGGCATCCAGCATCAAACGCGATTCTTCATCACTTCTGCTACCGGCAATAACCAAGGTGACATTCAAGCCCTGGGGAATCGTGAACCGGTCGGGATTGAGCTCCGGGAAAACCAGTTGTTCGCTCAGGCCCAAGTTGTAGTTTCCATGTCCGTCAAACGCCTTGGGATTCAAGCCTCGGAAGTCTCTGACTCGCGGCAGGGCCAGCGAGATGAGCCGGTCCAGGAATTCCCACATGCGGCGTTTGCGCAGGGTGACTTTGCAGCCGATGGGCATCCCTTTGCGCAGACGGAAGTTGGAGACGGACTTTCGTGCTCGGGTCACCACGGCCCGCTGGCCCGCTATCAAAGTCAACGCCTCCACCGCTTGGTCCAAGTACTTTTTATCCTTAATGGCTTCGCCCACGCCCATGTTCAGCACGATCTTCTCCAGCCGGGGCAAGGAAAGGCGGTTCTTGCGGCCCAGCTTTTGCTGGAGCATGGGCACGACTTCCTTTTCGTACTTTTCTTGCAAGCGTGGTTTTTGGCTCATGGTTTCACGCCCGAGTTAGGGAGTCAGGACTTGCTTTGCTCCTGTTTGGCCCTGGCAGCCAGTTTGGCCCGAAGCGGCTTGGGAGGGCTGATCTGCCCGATCCCGGCTCCGCACTTCTTGCAATAGCGTTCTTTACTTCCATCCGGAAGGATGCGTGCCCCAGTTCGGGTGGGTTTGTCACACTCCGGACACACCAGCATTACATTGGATATGTCAATCGGCATTTCCTTGGACAGTCGCCCTCCTTGGGGATTGCGTTGGGAACGACGCACATGCTTGTAAACCCGGTTCACACCTTCCACGATCACCTTGCGGCGGCCTTGAACCACTTGGAGCACTCGGGCCCGAGTAGGAGCATCCGGAGTGCCCCGATCGTCGCCGGCGATCACTTGAACCAGGTCTCCTACGCGAATGTGCATGGTGGCTTCCTCCCAAGTTAAACCACTTCGCTGGCCAGGGAGACGATTTTCATGAAGTTGCGTTCTCTCAGTTCCCGGGCCACGGCCCCAAAGATACGCGTGCCGCGTGGGTTACCGTCCCGGTCAATAATCACACAGGCATTGCTGTCAAACCGGACATAGCTTCCGTCGGGTCGGCGGGTGGGCTGTTTGCACCGCACCACCACACAGCGAACCACTTGACCTTTCTTGATGTCGCTGCCGGGAATGGTGCTTTTCACACTGGCCACGATCACATCGCCCAATCGGGCGTAGCGAAGCCGTGAGCCTCGGAGTACTTTGATACACATCACACTTTTGGCGCCGGTGTTGTCGGCCACATTGAGTCGGGTTTGCATCTGGATCATGGCTTTCGGCCCTCATGGTCGGTGGATCAGGAGGCGCTGGAGGTCTCAGGTGGCGCGGGGGAGCTGTTCTGGGCGGCAGCGGACTTGGAGGGCTGAACTGCCCGAGCCCGCTCCACAATCCGCACCAGCATCCAGCGTTTCAGCCGCGACAGGGGACGCGACTCGATGATCTCCACGCGATCCCCCACATGCGACTCGTTGTTCTCATCGTGCACATAGCAAATCGTGCGTCGGCGAATGTACTTGCCATAGCGGGGATGCTTGACCAGCCGGGTGATTTCTACCCGACGGGTCTTGTTCATCTTGTCGCTGGTGACGGTGCCGATGAGGACTTTCTTGGGCATGGTTGAGTGATCCGGGTTTTACTGGGGGGAGTTTGGAATCGCTTAGCACTATCGGGCACGAGCGCGTCGTTGAGCGCGCAGTTTTTTGCGGCGTCGGCGCCGACGGTTGCGATCGCGGATGAACTCACGCTGCTGGGGATCCATGGCTTCTAGCTCCCGTTGGCGCTGGATGGTCTTGATTCTGGCAATCAAACGGCGCAGGCGCCGCAG
>JAJRRR010000123.1 GCA_024279285.1 Planctomycetota bacterium | reverse complement strand
CTTGGAGGCTGGAGCAAGGGCAGGTGGACCCCTGGGCCGTTTTGCAGCGGTGGCTGCGGGAACACAGCTCAGGGCGTTGGGCCTTGGGGCCGCCGTTTGTGGGAGGGGTGGTGTTTTTGCTGGGATATGAGTTGGGTCGGCAGTTGGAGCCGTCGGTGCCTTGGGCTCGGTGGGATGAGTTTCAAGTGCCCCAGTTCGCCTGGGGCGTGTACGATGTGGTGTTGGCTTGGGACCACCAGCACAAGCAGATGTGGCTGTGCAGCCAGGGGTGGCCGGCCACCGATCCCCAAGCACGCCTTGACCAAGCCTGGCAGCGGGCTCAAGAGATCTGGGCTCTGTTGAATTCCCAGCCCAGGGAAGGCCATCTCCGGCACTTGCACCCCTCCGATCGGCCTTTGCTGCCGGAGGCTCTTGCTCCGCGATTTCCCACCCCGGTGCATCCGGAGCTGTGGAGTGATTTTGACCGTTGGAGCTACTTGCGGGCGGTGGCTCAGGCACGCGAGATGATCTGCCAAGGGGAGGTGTTTCAAGTCAACCTGTCCCAACGGCTGTTGTTTCCCCAGGTGGAAGGCGTGGAGCTGTTGTTGCAGATGCGTCGGGCCAATCCGGCCACATTTGGTGCGTATTGGGACCTGGGCGAGTTTGAGCTGGTGAGTGCTTCTCCGGAGCGTTTTGTGCAAGTGCGAGCTGGCCAGGTGGAAGCTCGGCCCATCAAGGGAACCCGGCCCCGATCCCCTTTGCCTGAGCCAGATTCCTTCGCCGCCGACGAGTTGCTTTATAGCGACAAAGACTGGGCCGAAAATGTGATGATCGTGGACCTGTGGCGGAACGATCTTTCGCGGGTGTGTCGGGACGATTCGGTTCGGGTGGAGCGACTCTGTGGAATTGAAAGCTACGCTTTTGTGCATCATTTGGTCTCAGTCATTCAGGGGCAGTTGGCCAGGGGGAAAACAGCAGTAGATGTGCTTCGGGCCACTTTTCCCAGCGGTTCGGTCACCGGGGCTCCCAAGGTGCGAGCCATGCAAATCATTGCCCAACTGGAACCTACGGTGCGTGGCCCTTATTGCGGTACTTTGGGCTACCTGACGGCCGACGGCTGGATGGACAGCAGCGTGTTGATCCGCACGGTGACCGTGGGCCGAGGGTGGTGCCAATTGCCTGTGGGCGGGGGAATCGTCGCCCTCAGCAACCCTGAAGACGAATGGAACGAAACCTGGCACAAAGCCCGAGGGCTGCTCCGAGCTTTGCTCCCCCTGCGCCGCTGAAGCGGGCGACTTTCCTTCTGCCGGGAAGGGGAGCAAAATGAGCACAGCCCCTGACTTCTTCGGAAACAGCTTTCGGGAGACAAGGCATGTGCAGGGTGGGCTTGAGCGTTTGGGCCCTGGTGTGTCTAGGCGGGCTGAGCTTGGTCCAAGCTCAATCTCGCCCCAATGTGATCCTCATCATCACTGACGATCAGGGCTATGGGGACCTGGCCGCACACGGTAACCCGATCATTCGCACTCCCCACATGGATCACCTTTGGGCCCAAAGCGTGCGATTGACCAACTTCCATGTGGACCCCACTTGCTCTCCCACCCGAAGTGCCCTGATGACCGGTCGCTACAGCACCCGAACTGGAGTGTGGCACACGGTGATGGGCCGGTCGTTGATGGACCCACGCGAGCTTACCTTGGCCGAAGTGTTTGCTGCCAACGGCTACCGCACCGCCATGATCGGCAAGTGGCACTTGGGCGACAACTATCCCCTGCGACCGGAGGATCAAGGGTTCCACTATGTGGTGCGTCATGGAGGCGGAGGGGTGGGCCAGACGCCAGACGCCTGGGGCAATGACTACTTTGACGACACCTATTGGAAAAACGGTCGTTGGGTTCGGTTTCAGGGCTACTGCACCGATGTGTGGTTTCGGGAAGCGATGGAGTTCATTTCCCAGTGCCGCGATCGGCCGTTTTTTCTCTATCTGGCCACCAATGCCCCGCATGGGCCTTATCGTGTGCCGCAACGCTATCGGGAAATGTACCTGCGTCTTGGAGTGCCGGAGCCTATGGCGTCTTTTTACGGGATGATTACCAATCTGGACGAAAACCTGGGCCGGTTGCGCAGGCAGTTGCGGGAGCTTGGTCTGGAGCAAAACACCCTGCTGATTTTCATGACCGACAACGGCACGGCAGCCGGTTGGCGCCCCCGGGCCAAACAAGCCGTGGCGCGAGGATTCAATGCCGCAATGCGTGGCACGAAAGGTTCGCAGTACGACGGAGGGCATCGGGTCCCTTGCTTCTTCTACTGGCCGGGGGGAGGATTGGTGGGCCCTCGGGATGTGGATCAGCTCACCGCCCATATTGATCTGCTGCCCACCTTGGTGGACTTGTGTCGGCTGCGCAAGCCGCCGGGGCCTCCGTTGGACGGTGTTTCGCTTCGCCAGGCCCTTTTCGGCAACCGCCATGTGTTGCGCAGTCGGGTGTTGTTTGTCCATTCTCAGCGGGTGCCGCGCCCCCAGCGATGGAGACGCACTGCCGTGATGACCGACCGCTGGCGGCTGATTGATGGTCGGGAGCTTTACGACATCCGCCGCGACCCGGCCCAACGGCACAACCTGGCTGCGCGCTATCCTGAGGTGGTGCGGCTGCTTCGGGCCGAATATGAGAAGTGGTGGGTATCACTTCAGGAGGTGTTTGACCACCAGGTGCGCATCGTCATCGGTTCGTCGCAGGAGCCGGTAACAGTGCTCACCGCCCATGATTGGCACTGCTCCACAGTGGATCAGTGCCCTTGGAACCAAACCCACATTCGTCAGGGCCGTTTGGGCAACGGTCCGTGGGCATTGGAGGTGGAGCGAGCCGGAGAGTATGAGTTTCGCTTGCGTCGCTGGCCCTCGGGAGTGAAAGGTTCCTTGGGAGCCGTGCAAGCCGTGCTGGAGGTGGACAAACGCCGCTTGCAGCAGCCGGTCTCACCCCAGCAGGAAGAAGCTGTGTTTCGCTTGGTCCTTCCTGCCGGGCCGATCATGCTGCGCACGGAGCTTACACTTCCAGGGGGTATGAGCCGGGGGGCTTACTATGTGGTGATTCGCCGCGTGGACTAGCGTTCTTGCATCAGCACCGGCACCCACGGCACGCTCACCCGACCCGCTCCCGGCCAGGCATAGGGATCCTGATAAGTGGCGACCCAATGGGGAGCCAGCGGTTGGCTCCAAGGCATGGCCGACCATCGGGGTCGCAGCAGGGAGATGCCAAACCATCGCCGCGAAGCCAGGCGGAGGTAGCGTTGTCGGGCCTGATACTCGGCTTTGCGTCGGGCCATCATTTTGGGATCCATGTAGTGTTTCATCTCTTGCTCGTAGTACCACATGCTGGGCGTGGGAGTGAGTTGGCCCCAACTGACCGTCGGCTCGGAGAATTGCACGGAGTTGCCGGGAGACTTGTCCTGGGCCTTGGCTTCGGCTGCCCACAGCCCGGCCACGATCAACGCCGCCACCAGCACTTTTGGCATAGTTCTACCTCCCCTTGTTGGTTCGGTTGGAACGCAAATCACCCCTGGGCCACCGGGCCCAAAGCCGATACGATAGGGCACAGCAGCCCTTGTAGGGTTTCGGCCACAGGGAACAGGGAAACTGAGTTCTTTTTGCCGAAAGTGAGGGTTCTCCGCCCCGTGGCAATGCTATCGATGCAGATGGATCTGGGCTCGCAAAGGTAAGAGCTGCCATGCTCCACCTGAAAGCACCTACGGTCCCTGCGTGGCTTCAACGCGTTCAAAGCAACCTGGACGAGTTGCTCATCGATCACGCTCATTGCGAGAAAAAAGCGGCTGCCACAGCTATGAATTTGATGTTCGCCTATGTGGACCAGGTGCCGCTGGTGCGCGTGCTGGCCGACATTGTGCGTGAGGAGCTGGAGCACTTTGAACAAGTGCTGGACTTGCTCAGTGCCCGAGGAGTACGCTTTCGGCGGTTGCGTCCCACTTCATACGCTCAACGCTTGCATCAGCTTGTGCGCAAGCAGGAGCCGCATCGGGCGGTGGATCGGATGCTGGTGGCCGGGCTGATTGAAGCCCGAAGCTGCGAACGTTTTGACTTGCTCAGACGCCAGGTGCCGGACGAGCCGTTGCGCCGGTTTTACGACTCGTTGTTTGAATCCGAAGCCCGACACCACGCCACCTATGTCCGTCTGGCCACCTGTTTTGCTCCTGAGGAGGAAGTTTTCCATCGCCTGGACCATCTGGCCCAATGTGAAGCCGAAATCCTGACCCAAGTGGAACCTTGGGTCAGGATGCATAGCTGAGCAAAGCAAGCCCCCGGAATCCGTCTCTCCCTTGCGATTGTCCCCAGAGCAGTGGCGATCTACCATGGAAGAAAAGGGCCTGGTGGAACCGGGCTTGGGACTTGTGGGCATTCCAAGGGAGCCGTTGTATGGATCAGCGTCGCGATTCCCAGCCATCCAGAAAACCCGACGGACCCAAACGCACTTCCCATTCCTCCGGGGGCAATGCTCTGGTTTATATCATCCTGTTGGCCGTCGGCACGCTGTTGCTGATCAGCTATCTGGTCAACCAGAGTGGCATTGAGTTGCCCTATTTGAAACTCCTTGAGCTGATAGAAAAAGGCCAAGGCAGCCAAGAACGAGTCAAAGTGGTCTTGCCGGATGGGCGCGTGGCCTACTTTAGCAACTTGCGTCAACTTCGGGTCAGCTCTACCGAAGTAACCGGCAAGGTGGACATGTCCATCAGTCATCCGACCAATCCGGACGCCTCCACTCCCACACGCACCGTCAACTTCCGTTCCCCACGCAGCGGTTTTGAAGACGACAACAACTTCTTGCTCAACCTGCTTCGGGAAAAGGGGTTCACCCAGGCCAGCGGCAGCACCCCCCCCAGCGGCTGGCGCTACTACCTGCCCATGCTCATCATGAGCGGTTTGTTAGTGTTTTTGTTTTTTGTGATGCTGCGTCGCATTGGGGGAGCAGGCTCGCCGATGGCTTTTGGCCGAAGCCGGGGCAAACTCTACTTTCAGGAAGACATCGGCGTGACTTTTGACGATGTGGCCGGAATTGACGAAGCCGTGGAGGAACTGCGCGAAGTGGTGGAGTTTCTCCGCCACCCGGAAAAGTATCAAGCCCTCGGCGGCCGAATTCCCAAAGGTGTGTTGCTCGTAGGTCCCCCAGGAACCGGAAAAACTCTGCTGGCCAAAGCCATTGCTGGAGAGGCGGGAGTGCCGTTTTTCAGCCTCTCAGGATCAGATTTTGTGGAAATGTTCGTGGGCGTGGGTGCGGCCCGAGTGCGAGATATGTTCCAACAAGCCGAAGCCAAAGCCCCTTGTATCATCTTCATCGACGAGCTGGACGCGCTGGGCAAAACCCGAGGCACCAGCATCGTGGGCGGACACGACGAGCGAGAACAAACCCTCAACGCCTTGCTGGTGGAGATGGACGGGTTTGACTCCAACGCCGGGATCATCGTCCTGGCAGCAACTAACCGGCCCGAAACTCTGGACCCCGCACTGCTCCGCCCCGGCCGATTCGACCGCCATGTGCTGGTCGATCGGCCCGATGTCCGTGGCCGGGAGGCAATCCTTCGGGTGCATGTGCGCAATGTGAAGCTGGCCGAAGATGTGGATCTGAAGCAAATCGCCGCCATGACGCCCGGGTTCGTCGGAGCCGATCTGGCCAATCTGGTCAACGAGGCGGCATTGTTGGCGGCTCGGGCCGGCAAAAGCGCCGTGGGCATGGAGGAGTTCAATGAAGGGATTGAGCGCGTGGTGGCCGGGTTGGAAAAGAAAAAACGCGTCCTCAGCGATGAGCTGAAGTACCGCGTCGCTGTCCACGAAAGCGGACATGCTCTCGTGGCCTATGTGCTCCCTAACACCGACCCGGTACACAAAGTCTCCATTATCCCCCGCGGACTAGCCGCCTTGGGCTACACCCTTCAACGCCCCGAAGAAGACCAGTACCTGCTGACCCAATCCGAACTTGAAGCCCGAATCCAGGTCCTCCTGGCCGGCACCGTTGCCGAGGAACTCCTCCTGGAAGACATTTCCACTGGAGATCAAGACGACTTGAAGCGAGCCACGGCCATTGCCCGAAGCATGGTGGTGGAGTATGGGATGAGCCGCTTGGGCCGTATTCATTTGGACGACGCACAGCGGAGCACATTCCTGGGCCGGGACGAGTTTGTGTTGGGACGCACTTGTAGCGAACAGACCATGCGCGAAATTGATCAGGAAGTGCGCCGCATTCTGGACCAATGCTTGGAAAAAGTGCGGCACATCCTGCAAACTCGCCGCCAGGCTCTGGAAGCCCTGGCAGCGCGGCTGATGGAAAAAGAGACCATCACCGGCGAGGAGCTTAAAGAAGTGGTGGAGGCCAACTTGCCCAGCCCCTTGATCGTCCCTGGTACTGAAGAACCCCGACGAAAAGAACCCCCGGAAGCACCAACCTCTCAAGCTCCTTCGGAGACTCCACCTTTGAGAAAAAAAGACTTCGGCGATCCCCCTGCTTCAGCCGGCGGAGAATAGGGGCAAGGCTCGGTCCCTGGTCGCTTCTGCTGGACCGCCGTTCTCACCGAGGCCACTATTGACCCGCACGACGCAAGCGACTATGTTCCATTTGAGCATAGTCTCCAGGAGCAAAAGCGGCCATGACTCGGGCGATTTGGGCAGTGGGTTTGGCGGCTCTGTTGCAGGCTTGCCCGTTTTGGTGTTTGGGCAACTCGGCTCAAGAAGCAGCTGCTTCTTTTCAGCCCTGTTGGATCGCCACTGAGGGATGTGCCCGCTGCCAATCCCACCAATCTCCTCCTTCCCAGCAGAACCAACCTGACTGCGTGTGCCACGGGGCGGTGCTCGCCGCCTTGGCAACAACGGGCAAAAGCTTCGGCGAGTTTCTCAACCATGCCCTTGTGCCGTGGGCATTTCCCGCATCGCTCCCACACGCCCAGACCGGTCAGCTCTCGTCTCATCCAGAACCTGAATCTTTGGTTCCCGGGGGCGCAAAGCTCTGTATCTGCCTAGGGGTCTTGCTGCGCTAGCTCGCCGAGGACAGCTCAGTCCGGGTTTGCCCTCCCACTCTTGCCTCGGAGAACTGTGCTATGCGCAACTGGACACTCTGGTCGCTAGGTGGTGTAGCCAAAGCCGGGTGGAAAGCCATTTCTTCCCGACTCCCGGCCCTGATGGTGGTGGCAGCTCTGCTGGGGCTGGGCTATTGGGGTCACGAGCACCAGTGGCGCTGGCCCAAGTTTTCCGCACTATTAGGCTCTGCCCCAAAACCTGACACCCCCTGGTGCAACGAACACAATGTGCCTGAGGAAATCTGCATTGCTTGTCATCCCGAACTGATGCCAAAGGAAAAAATCTACGGCTGGTGCTCCGAGCACGGCGTGCACGAATGTGTGCTGGATCATCCTCAGGTGGCCCAATTAAAACAAGTGCCCCTAATCTCCCAGCAAGAGCGTCGGCGAGTCGCTTTGGCTCTCAAACTTCGCCCCCGCCAACAAAACAACCCTTCCTGCAAGCTCCATCTGCGGAGAATTCAATTTGCTTCAGAAAAAGCCGTGGAGCGAGCAGGTATTGAGATTGACATTGTGCAGCGCGGCCTGGTACGCGAAACCATTTCCACCGTGGCTGAAGTCCGGTACGATCCCACCCAAGTTGCCAAAATTGCCCCGCGGGCCAGCGGCACCATTTGGAAAGTTTTCAAAAATATTGGCGACCCAGTTCATCAAGGAGAAGTGCTGGCACTGATTGATGCCGCAGAAGTAGGCCAAGCCAAGTCCATGCTGCTGGAAGCCCTGGCTAGTGTCCGACTCCACAAACAGACTCTCCAACGCCTTCAGAAAATTGAATCTGTTGTCGCCGGAAAACGCATCCTGGAAACCCAAACTGCTTTGACCCAAGCTCAGGCTCAACTCCATAAAGCCCTTCAAACATTGGCAAACTTTGGCCTCCCTGTGGAGTACGAACAAATTGCCCAGCAGTCCCTGGAACAACTGGCAAGGGGGCTCCCCTTGCTGGGATTGCCTCCCCAAGTTGCCCAACTCCTCCAAAACCAGCCCATCACTTCCAATCTGCTTCCTGTTCTGGCCCCGGAAGAGGGCGTGGTGGTTTGGCGTCAGGCGGTCATCGGTCAGGTGGTTCGCACTTCTGAGGAAATCTTCACCATTGCCAACACCCGACGCATGTGGCTCATTCTCAATGTTCCGGTGGAAGAATTGCCCTATTTACATTTAGGTCAAAAAGTTGAATTTGAACCTGATGGAACCAAACAGAAGCACATCGGCGCTATCAACTGGATCAGCACCCAATTGGACCGCCAAACACGCACCGTTGAGGTCCGGGTAGAATTGGACAATTCCCAGGGTCTGCTACGAGACGAAATGTTTGGCACTGCTCAGATTATTCTGCGCGAAGACCCCCATGCCATCCTGGTCCCCAGCTCAGCAATCCATTGGGAAGGGTGCTGCTGGGTGGTGTTTGTCCGAGACAAGCACTATCACGAACCAGGAGCTTACAAAGTCTTTCATACCCGAACGGTTCGTCCAGGTGTCAAAATGGGTGACATGACGGAAATCATCGTCGGCGTTCTTCCTGGAGAAGTTATCGTCACCGAAGGGGGAGAAGCCCTGAGGGCAGAACTGCTCAAAGGTAACTTGGGAGCGGGGTGACTGTGCGAATAGACTAAGCGCCGGTCGGCGCGAAAAGCTTGAACAATTTGCAGACTCTCTAAAAACAACAACCATGCTCGGCTGGATAATTGAAAGTTCGCTGAAACACCGTGGGATTGTCATTATTTTGGCGATCCTGGCCGCTGCGGGGGGGTTCTTGTCCCTGCGTCAAATTGATATTGATGCCTTTCCGGACACTACCCCTGTGATGGTCCAGATCAACACGGTTGCCCCTTCACTTTCCCCAGAAGAAATTGAACGCCAAATCACCTTTCCCATCGAACAAGCCATAGGGGGGCTTCCGGGATTGATGCAGCTTCGTTCTATTTCTAAATTTGGACTTTCTCAAGTCGTAGCCGTTTTTGACGATTCCATTGATATTTATTTTGCCCGACAACTCATCAACGAACGACTCACCACAGTGGAGCTTCCTCAAGGGATACAGCGGCCACGGATGGGCCCTGTAGCCACTGGACTTGGTGAGGTCTTTCATTATATAGTCCGGCTCAAGGGCGTCGACATCTCTCAACTCCCCCTAAAACGCCAAGTAGAAATCTTGACCTATCTTCGCACGGTTCACGACTGGATCATCCGCCCCCAACTCAGAACTGTCGCTGGCACTGCGGAAATCAACAGTTGGGGAGGATATGAAAAACAGTATCAGGTGCAAATCTATCCCACCAAGATGATCAAATACGGAGTTACCTTTGACGAAATTGCCGACGCATTGCGTAAAAACAACCAGAATGTGGGAGGAGGAAATGTGGTCCAAAGTGGTCAGTTGCTCCTCGTGCACGGAGTGGGGAGACCCACTACTACGGAAGAAATCGGAAATATCATCATCAAGTCTATTGATGGAGTTCCAGTGCGTATTAAAGATGTTGCCGATGTAAAAATCGGCCACGAAATCCGCCGTGGAGCTGTAACTGCCAATGGCCAAGGAGAGGTAGTATATGGAATTGGTTTCATGCTCATGGGCGAAAATCCCCATCGGGTCACCAGAGCGCTTAGAGAAAAACTGGAAGAAATCAAATCCTACCTTCCCCCTGGAGTTGAAGTCATTATCGTTTATGACCGCACTGAATTGGTGGACTATGTTATTGAAACGGTTCGTAAAAATCTTCTGGAAGGCGGGCTTTTAGTAATTGCCGTGCTGTTTGCTTTTTTGGGCCATCTTCGGGCCGGATTGATCGTTGCTCTGGCCATCCCCCTGTCCATGCTCTTTGCTTTCGCCGGAATGGTGCGATTTGGAATCGCTGCCAGTTTGTTGAGCCTGGGAGCAATTGATTTCGGATTGATCGTGGATAGCTCCGTGGTCATGGTGGAAAATTGTGTTCGCAAACTTTCTCAAAACAACCTCTCCTCTAAATCTCGGTTGCAAACAGTCCTCGATGCCGCTCTGGAAGTTCGGCGGCCCACCATGTTTGGTGAATTGATCATTATGATTGTCTATTTGCCTATCCTTACCCTGGAAGGTGTGGAAGGAAAACTTTTCCGTCCCATGGCGCTGACAGTTATTTTTGCATTGGCCGGATCCATGATCCTCTCTTTAACTCTCATGCCGGCCTTGGCCAGTCTGGTCTTGCCAAAGCACATGCCGCATCGAGAGCCAATTCTTATCAGATGGATCAAAGTGGCTTACCGCCCCGTTTTGCACTTCTCCATGAAGTACAAGGGCACCGTAATTGCAGGAGCGCTTCTTATACTTTTGGTTGCATTTGGATTTGTCGCACCCAATTTAGGAACGGAATTCGTTCCCAAGCTTTCCGAAGGAGCAATCACTATCAACATGGTGCGATTAGCTGGTACTAGCCTGCAAGAGTCCATACGCTACAACACGCGAATTGAACAAATGCTTCTGAACGAATTTCCTGATGAGGTACAACATGTCTGGAGCCGGATTGGCACGGCTGAAGTTGCTACAGATCCGATGGGCCTGGAAGTCACCGATATTTTCATCACTCTCAAACCGCGTTCTCAATGGAAACGAGCTCAAACTCAAGATGAACTGGCCGACATCATCCGCAGGCGTTTGCGTGAGTTGCCGGGACAGCGTTTCGCCATGACGCAACCCATTGAAATGAGACTCAATGAAATGATCTCCGGAGTTCGCTCTGATGTTGCTATAAAGCTCTTTGGCGATGATTTCAACATTCTCGTGGACAAAGCCGATGAGGTTGCTGCAGTATTAAGAACCATTCCGGGTGCTGCGGATGTCAATGTGGAGCAAATCACCGGCCAGCCCGTATTCCAGTTCAAAATCAAACGAGATGAGATTGCCCGCTACGGGGTTCACGCCGAAGAGGTGCTCAATCTGGTTCGTTGCCTGGGAACAGTGCGAGTAGGAGATATTTTTGAAGGGCAACTTCGTTTCCCGTTGAGTATCCGACTTGCCGATCCCATCCGCCAACGCCCAGAGGGATTGGGCAAGATTCCTGTGCGAACCGTGCGCGGGGAAATCATCCCCTTGGAGCGATTAACCCAGCTCTCTGTTGTGGAAGGCCCTTCTACCATCACTCGCGAGTGGGGATACCGTCGCATTACAATCACTTGCAATGTACGAGGTCGCGACATGGGTACTTTTGTTCAGGAAGCCCAACATAAAATTGCTCAGCAAGTTCAGCTTCCTAAAGGACGCTATTCTTTCCAATGGGGAGGACAATTTGAAAATCTGGTTCGGGCTCAAAGGAGATTGATGATCGTAGTTCCTTTGGCTCTGCTATTAATTTTGCTGCTCCTCTATATTACTTACGGAAACTTGATTGACACCATCCGAGTTTTCACCGGCGTACCATTTGCCTGGGTAGGAGGGATCTTTGCTCTTTGGATTCGCGATATGCCGTTTTCCATCTCAGCGGCCATTGGGTTTGTAGTGCTTTCGGGGGTTGCCGTCCTGGACGACATGCTGCTTGTTTCCTATATCCGACAACTGCGTGCCCAAGGATTGGGACTTGAGGAGGCCGTGGAACAAGCTGCCATGACTCGACTGCGCCCGGTGTTGATGACCACTTTGGTGGCCAGTTTAGGATTTGTTCCCATGGCGTTTAACACTGGTATGGGAGCTGAAGTGCAACGCCCTCTGGCCACCGTGGTTATCGGAGGTGTGATTAGCGCCATGGTTATGTCCTTGCTGGTCCTCAGAGCACTTTACATGGTGTTCGCTTCCAAGTCTTCGGGGTGATGTTTTGTGGGTTAAACAGATTGAAATCTTCCGTTCCACCAACCCAAGGAGGATAATGGTGACTCGGCACTCGTGTTGCAACACCAAGTCCTGGTTGCTTCTTTTGATGTTGAGTTTTGCAGGGTGTGGAACTTCTTCATCAACCAACCCTGCCGGCGACTCTTTTGGAGAAAAGTCCTCATCCTCAACCCAAAAAGAAGCCACACAAACTGAACATAACTACATGGGATGGTGGTGTGTGGAGCACGGAGTGCCTGAAAAAGAATGCAGCATCTGTAATCCCCAAGCTGCCCAGCGTTTTCGGGCTCGTGGAGACTGGTGCAATGAGCACAATCGGGCCATGTCGCAGTGCTTCCAATGCAACCCGGAACGCGAAAAATACTACATCCAATTATTTGAAGCCAAGTTCGGCCATCTGCCGCCAAAAGTTTCCGACCACGAGGCAAGCGGAGATTAAGGCCCATTGGTGGGACGATGGCGGATGATACGGCCCTCCACAAGGAAGACAATATCTTCCGCGATGTTAGTGGCCAGATCGGCAATCCGTTCCAGGTGACGGGAAGCAGACAGATAATGGATGGCTCTTTCAATTGTTTCCGGATCATCCCGCATGATTTTTTGCAGCGTATCAAACATCCCCCGGTGAAACTGGTCTACAGTGTCATCCATTTTGAGCACCGTGCGAGCTTCTTCCGCACTGGTGGAGAAAAGCGCATTGAGTGATTTGCGGACCATGGAGCGCACAGCCTCGGTCATTTCAGGAAACCTTAATTGGACACCCAAAGGGGGCATGGTGCACAACTGGGCAGCTCGTTCTGCAATGTTGACCGCCAAGTCTCCCATGCGCTCCAGGTCGTTATTGACTTTGAGCACCATGATGATAAATCTGAGGTCTCCAGCCACAGGCTGGTGGAGGGCCAGGGTTTTCAAGCAATCTTCCTCAATCTGAATTTCTTTTTCATCAATTTTCATGTCCCCCTGGGAAACCTGTTCGGCCAAATCAGCGCGGCGCTGGACCAGTGCTCCGATGGCTTTGTTGATAGATTCCTCAACCATCGCTCCCAGATCCCAAAGCTCTTTCTCCAGTTTTTTCAGATCGCGTTCTAGATGGATGGTCATATCTTTACCCCAATGCGGCAAAGGAGCAAAGCAATTGCGGAAGTGTTTTTCTATTTAACCGAACCTGCCTGTTACATAATCTTCCGTTCGTTTTTCCTTCGGTCGGGTGAAGACTTGTTCGGTGGAGCCGAACTCTATAAGATTCCCGGAATCCAGAAACGCTGTGTAGTCAGAAACCCGAGCCGCCTGTTGCATGTTGTGAGTGACAATGACAATCGTATAAGAGTCTTTCAACTGAAACAACAAGTCTTCAATTCTTGCGGTGGAAATAGGATCCAAGGCCGAGCAGGGCTCATCCATCAGCAGCACTTCTGGTTCCAGGGCCAGTGCCCGAGCGATACAAAGTCGCTGCTGCTGTCCTCCGGAGAGAGTCATGGCTGATTCGTGCAAGCGATCTTTCACTTCGTCCCAAAGGGCCGCCTGCTCCAGTGCTCTCTGTACTCGGGCTGGAATGTCATCCTTGACACCGTTGATGGAGAGTCCCCAAGCAATGTTTTTGTAAATGGTTTTTGGAAACGGATTGGGCTTTTGAAACACCATGCCGATGCGGCGGCGCACTTCCACCGGATCCACCTCTTTGGCATAAAGATTTATTCCCCGGTAGTAAACTTCACCTTCCATGGAAAGTTCTTCAATGAAGTCATTCATACGGTTCAGTGCGCGCAGCAAGGTGCTTTTCCCACAGCCGCTGGGGCCGATAATGGCGGTGATTTTGCGTTCCGGGATGTCCAGGCTGACCTGGTTGACGGCCACCTTTTGCCCATAGCGGATGGTCAGCCGCCGGGTTTGCAAAATAGGAGCCGGCGGTCCATCACACTTCGGGGATTGATCAACAGGAGCTTGCATCATCGCGGGCGATATTTCTCAAAACGATGCCGGATGACAACGGCAACAGCATTGATCGACAACAAAACCGCCAACAAAACCACAATAGCACCAGCCGCCAGGTCGTGGAACTCCCGGCGGTAATCAGAAGCCCAATTGTAAATCTGAATCGGCAACACGGTGAAAGGATCCAGCGGGGAATGGGGCACAAAGACCACATAGGTCAGCGCACCGATGGTGACCAGGGGAGCGGTTTCGCCCAAGGCCCGGGCCACCGAGAGGATCAAGCCGGTCAGGATGCCGGGCATAGCTGCCGGAAGCACATGATCGCGCACGGTCTGCCACCGCGTGGCTCCCAGGGCATAAGCTCCTTGACGGATGGAATCGGGCACGGCGCGAATCGCTTCCCGGGCCGCAATAATCACCACCGGCAGGATGAGCAGACTCATGGTCAAGGCTCCAGCTAGGACACTACGGCCCAACTGCAACCACCGCACGAACACCCCCAGTCCCAACACCCCGTAAATAATGGACGGCACCCCGGCCAGGTTGGCAATGTTGAGTTCCAGGAAGCGGTTCCACCGCGTAGGCCGGGCGAATTCTTCCAGATAGATAGCTGCTCCAACTCCCAACGGCACGGAAATCAATATGGTCAAACCAATTAACCACAGCGAACCCATCAAAGCCGGATACACACCGGCTTTGTGGGCAAACCGGCTCGGGGCATGGGTGAGAAATTGCCAGGAAAGCACGGACCAGCCCCGCTTGGTCACATAAAACAACAAAACGGCCAACACCACTAGTGCTGACCAGGCCACGGCTGCGCACAGTCCGTGAAACACCAGTTCCAGCCAGGGGGCGCGGCCGTTTCGGCGCAGCAGTGCCTTAGTTGGGTCTTGTTTTGTGGCAAAGCGCCGGGAATCCTCACTCACTGGTACTTCTCCCGATAGCGCCTCAAGATGCGTTGAGCCACGAAGTTCAGGCTGAATGTGATCAGGAAAAGCAACAACCCGACGGCGTACAAAGTGTGATAAGCAATGGACCCTGCTGGAGTGTCGCCCAAACTCACCTGGACGATGAAGGCGGTCATGGTCTGGATGGTTTCCAGGGGATTGAGAGTCAAGTTGGGTCGGGCTCCGGCAGCCAGGGTGACGATCATGGTTTCGCCCACGGCTCGGGACAAAGCCAGCACATAGGAGGCCATCACCCCTGACAAAGCCGCAGGCAGCACCACGCGCAACACCACTTGGCGGCGATGGGCTCCCAAGGCATAGGCTCCCTGACGCAGTGCCACCGGAACCGCCTGGAAAGCATCGTCGCAAATAGAAGCCACCATGGGCAGGATCATGATGCCCACGGTAATGGCAGCACTGGCAGCGTTATAGGCTTCGGTTTGAGGAAACAATTTTTGCAGCCCGGGAGTGATGAAGGTGAGGGCAAAGTAGCCGTAAACCACCGTAGGGATCCCGGCCAGCACTTCCAGCACCGGCTTGAGCACCGCCCGAGTGCGGCGATGGGCATACTCGCTCAGGTAGATCGCTGTGACCAGACCAGCCGGCAAGGCTACCAAAGCCGAGCCGATCACAATCCACAGGGTGCCGCACACCAAGGGCCAGACGCCAAACCCTGGGGGCTGGAAAGTGGGAGCCCAACGCGTCGTGCCCAAGAACTCCTTCAAGCTCACTTGGCGGAAAAACAGCGCACTTTCCCACAGCAGGATCAGCACGATCGCTCCTGTGGTAGCTACTGAGACACTGGCGCATGCAGCCAACAGCGTGCGGATCAGTTTTTCCGCACGACGCGAGGAGGACTGTAAAACAGGCGGTGGGGAACTCATTCCTTCTGGCTCAAGCTACCACCAAGCAGCTTTTCCAGGTCCACCGGGCCACTGTGGTCCTGGAACAATGTGCCAGTTCGCCGCTGCTGGAACCGCTGGCGTACCAGCGAGTAGATATTGGCCGAAAGCGGAATGTATCCCACCTCTTGAGCCAGACGCGGCACTTCCTCCAGGTAGAACTCCACGAACTGGACTACTTCTTCGCGTTGCAAAGCTGGGAGCGAGACATAGATGAACAGCGGCCGCGACAAGGGGACATAGCGACCGGTTTTGATCGTTTCGGGGCTGGGGGCCACGGGCCCTTGGCCAGCGTCAATCGGAACTGCCTTGAGCTGGTCTTTGTTTTCCTCGTAGTAGGAATAACCGAAGTAGCCCAGGGCGTCCCGATCTGTGGCCACTCCTCGGACCAGCACATTGTCGTCTTCGCTGGCTTGATAGTCCGAGCGGCTGGCTCCTGACTTGCCCATCACCGCTTCGGTGAAGTAGTCAAAGGTGCCCGAGTCGGTGCCGGGGCCATAGAGTTTGATGGGCCGGTTGGGCCACTGGGGGCGCACATCTTTCCAGGTGCGCACCGAGCTCTCCGGAGCCCAAATGCGCCGTAGCTCCTCCAAGGTGAGATGGTCCACCCAATCGTTTTGGGGATTCACCACCACGGTGATTCCGTCGTAGGCGATGGGCAGTTCCAGGAATTCAATCCCTTGCTCTTGGGCACGCTGAAGCTCTTGGGGTTTGATGGGTCGGGAAGCATCGTTGATGTCGGTCTCTTTGGCCAGGAACTTTTTGAACCCTCCGCCAGTGCCGGAAATCCCCACGGTGACAAACACTCCCGGATGAGTCGCCTGGAAGTCTTCAGCCACGGCTTGGGTAATCGGGTAAACGGTGCTGGAGCCATCCACCGAAACCTGCCGGTTGGCCGAAGGTGCGCAACCCAGCACCATCCCCAGGCTCAAAACACACAAGCCCCACCACAGTCGCTTGCCCTCAGGCATCGCTCCACTCCTTCCTGCGTGTACACCCTCTCCCCAACACTGAAGATTAGAAATTGCCGTATGGGAGAAAACATTCACCTACGGCCTCTGGTTGCATGTTTCGGGACTGCACGGGGAGGTTCCCTGGTTGAAGCCAGAACTTACAAGCAGCACAGCCGGGGGAGGACCGGAGGAAGGCTCACGGGCGGAACCATCCGTCCGGCGCCGCCTAGTGTAGTCGCTGCCCGGAGCCTGAAAAGGGGGGAAGGCAGAAAATCATCCCCCAAACTCGCTAACTCCCCCAACCGCCAAGACTTGGATCAGTCAAGGTTTTTTCACCGCGGAGCCCGACGACGGCTCTGAACCAAGGTTTCCAGCTCCCCTTCCTGGACCACCTCGTCATACTGATTGAGCACCTTTTGGCGCCATCGTACCTCTCCGCGTCCGCGTCCACAGGGACGCTTGGCCACCACTTGGGTATGAACCCGAATAGTGTCGCCAAAGAAAATCGGGTGCAAAAATCGCCATTCCACGATCCGCAGCAAAGCAATCGTGCTGACCGCCGGAGCCGTGCTGCTCAAACCGGCCATGAAAGACAATCCCAACAGTCCATGGGCTATCGGACGCCCAAAGGGCGTGCGCCGGGCAAACTCCGGATCCATATGCAGGGGATTGCAATCTCCGGTGAGCCGAGCAAACCGAAATACATCTTCTTGGGCTACAGTCCGCGGAGGGCTGGTCCATTCGTCCCCTATTTGGAGATCCTCAAAGTACAGAAGTTCCTGCGAATGAACCTCAAGCATTTCAGGTTCCTCAGTTTTGCCCCACCGAAAATTTTTCCCGAATTCCCCAATTTCCCAAACACACCTCCCCCCGTTTTTTGCAGCGACTTAATGTAATACTTGCCAAGCAGGGTGTCAAGCAAATATCAAACCGAAACTTCTTTGAGGAAAAATCCAACGCAGAAAGCCACAAGCCCCGAAAAGCGTTTGATACATCCTAAAAAAACAATACACCGCTTACATACTTCTTGGCACACAAAACAACTTTCTCTGGCGAACAGCCGAAACCTACTACCCAAAACACGCTACCAACAAAAACCTTGCATTTGCATTGAGCTTTTTCACGTACACACTCTCAATTAATTAAACCGAGAACTCAACAATCTCTTTGGTCCAATACTTCAAAGAATCATATCTTTTCTAAAAACTCAGAAAATTAGCTTGAAAATGTTTTTAATCTGTTCCTGGTAGTAAAATCGCGTGGGATATGTTGTGGAGCACCAGAAGTGTCGCGCTTTTTGTCTGTGCATTTGACGATCATTCGGAATCGTCCCCTTAATCTCACGCTAGTAAGATTCTAAATAGAAGCAATCTCAAAATCAGAAATCAATTCTATTGCCTGATATGTTGCGCCGACAGAAGCCAAAGCTTGTTGCCTGACATATGAGGAATTCAGCCGCGAGTCTGTTTGTAAGCGCACCTTTCAAGAAACTGTGTTTTCGGTGCCGAGATTTTCCGGGTCCTTCGGGGCAGCCCAGTCCCTGTGCGAATTTGCTTTGAACAGGAACGGGGGGGCGGGGTCGGCGGGCACAAGCAACCCTTTTTCCGTCGCTTTGACACGCGCACGGGCAAGGGAAGCAGCCGTTTCAGCTCCGCACGAGAAAAGTGCTCTCCGAGAGCTTCAGCCCTCGGTGCGTTGGGCCCGATTGGCGTCCACCTGACGGCAATAGGCGATTATTTCCGCAGTGGTTTTGGGCTTTTCGGTAGGTTTAGATGGAGTTTCGGCTTGAACCGAAGGTTCGGCAGCCACTTCTTGGGAAGTTTGTTCTTCAGAAGGAGCAGACTCTGGTTGGGATGGTGACTCGGACACGGGAGCTTCGGTTTCCGCAGTGGCGCTTTTGGAAGAAGTTTCCTGAGTCGGAGTCTCAGATGCCATCGTCTGCGAAGAAGCGGAGCCCGGAACAGATTCCTCCTGCTGGGATTTTTGAGCTCGGCCTTGATCCATGCGCCGTGCAGCGGCGATGATCTCGGCCACACTCATTTTGCCTCGCGCCGACTTGGTGGCCGGGGCATCCGGCTTTGCTTCCTGCTTGGTAGCCGGGGAAACAGCCTCTTGCTCAGCAGAGGGCTTTGCTGGAGCTTGTGCAGCAGCACCGGTGGATTGAGCCGTGGACTTGGCTGCTCCTTGGCGTCTGGCAGCAGCCAAAATTTCGGCAGTGCTCATTTTTTTGCGAGCTGGCGGAGAAGGAGCCGAAGGCTTCGTTCCTGAAGCTCCTTGATCTGGCTGAGCTCCTGCCGGACGACGAGCTGCTGCCAGGATTTCGGCTGTGCTGAGCTTTTTACCTGCGGGCTTTTTGGCCGGAGCTTTGGCCGTGGGAGCTTTTTCAGGTTGGGACTTGGCAGGAGCGTGGCGAGCCCGGGCCGCCTTGGCCGCTTCTGCCTCGGCCCGAAATCGCTCCGCCTCCTCTGTGCTGATCTTCCGCAAAAACGCCACATCAATGTCAAACCAGGCGATCAAAGCCGGGTCCTCAAACTGGACCAATGCCTTCCCGTTCATGTTGACCGTTTTGACCCGACCTACCTTTTTGGAAAATCGGGCCAATTCCGGCCGCTGGTCGTCCACCACCACCAACTGATCGGTCCACTCCCGCTTGAGCTGCTCTATGTGTTCAAAAACCATCTCGCTGCTCCGGCTTTGCCACCACGGGGCGGAAGGACTTTCGGATCGGTATTCTGGAACAATTTGGCCCAAGATTCAAGCGGGCTTGGAGGTTAACTCCTTCCGGCTTGTTTCCTGCCCGAAAAAACCGTGTACTTAAATGGCGCTGCGTGTGCCCGCCACAGCAGAATACCACGCCATTGTCACCAAACTCAGGAGCACCTTGCGTGAGTCGCATTCGCCAACTGATAGCTCGGGAAGTGCTGGACAGCCGGGGCAAGCCCACCCTGGAGGTGGAAGTACATTGCACCAGCGGTCATTGGGGTCGGGCCATTGTGCCCTCGGGAGCAAGCACCGGAGGGGGCGAAGCCCGAGAACTACGCGATCAGAACCCCCAGTGGTACGAAGGCCAAGGCGTGCAACGGGCCCGAGAGCTCCTCCACCGGGAAATCGCTCCGGCTGTGAAGAACATGGAAGTCACTGACCAGTTCGCCATCGACAAATTGTTAGTGGAGCTGGACGGCACTCCGGAGAAGGGGCGCTTGGGGGCTAATACGGTTTTGGGCGTTTCGCTGGCGGTGGCTCATGCTGCCGCTCAGGTCCAAGGTTGCCCGCTTTTTGTCCACTTGCACCGCTTGTGGCTTTCCGTGCCGGAAGCTCCGGAGCTTTCCGACCCTTGGCCACCGAAAATCCCGTTGCCCCAGACGAACATGATTTCCGGCGGGTTGCATGCCCCAGGCCGTATGGCCGTGCAGGATGTGTTGGCCGTGCCTCAAGCAGCTCCCGACTATCCCACCGCCTTGGAATGGCTGGTGCGGATTCACCGTCAGTTGGGCCGGCTGCTGGTGCAGCGAGGGCTGGAAGGCCATCTGGTGGCCGACGAAGGCGGCTACGGACCCCAGTTGAAAGACCACCGGCAGGCCATTGAGCTTCTCTACCAGGCGATTCATCAATCAGGGCTTCGGCCTGGGGAAGATGTCTTGGTGGCCGTGGATGTGGCCAGCAGCCACTTCTGGAACGGCACCCACTACCGGCTTGGCCCTCAGTGGCTCCTGACTCCCGAGGAAATGATCCAGCATGCCGTGGAACTGGCCCAACTCTATCCCATCTCCAGCCTGGAAGACCCTCTGCACGAGGAAGCCTGGTCCGACTGGGCACGGCTTCGTCGTCAGCTTCCTCCTCAGGTGGACCTGATCGGGGATGATCTGTTGTGCACCCAGGCCCCTCGGGTGCAAAAGGGTGTGGAGCTGCAAGCAGCCAATGCGGTGCTGGTGAAGATGAATCAGGTGGGTACTCTGAGCGAGACTTTGCGTACGATGCGCATCGCTCGGGCTGCCGGATGGAAATGCATTGTCTCGGCCCGAAGCGGAGAAACCGAAGACACCACTATGGCCGACTTGGCTGTGGCCACGGCTGCCGAGGGGATCAAAATCGGTTCCGTCACCCGAAGCGAACGCCTGGCCAAGTACAATCAACTGCTGCGTCTTTGGGAACAAGTGCAGCGCCACTGGAACCCCTAACCGGAGAAGGGCCATGCTCCCCTATGTGATTGACAAGTCCCAATGTGCCCATCACGAAATCTTTCCCGGAGTGCACATCTGGACCACGCACGGAGAGCATGTGATGATCTCCTTGGTGGAAATGGCTCCAGGGGCGGTGGTGCAGCGGCACAGCCATCCTCACGAGCAGTTGGGGATTCTCTTGGAGGGGGAAGCGGAGTTTACCATCGGCGATCAACGCTCTCGGGTGGTGCCAGGGCAAATGTGGCGCATTCCCGGGGGAGTGGAGCACATGGTCGTGGCCGGCCCTCAGGGAGCCAAAGCCCTGGATGTCTTCTATCCCATCCGTCAGGAGTACACCTAAGCCCCCAGGCGACCTGGAGCCGGAGTGTCAAAAGCTAGGAACTCTGCTGCTTGGAATCAGTTTTTTGAAGATGTTCCAGCAGACGGTGGATCAAGGGGGCCTGGTCTGGGTGGATGCGCCGGAGGGCTTCTTCCACAGGCAGGAATTGGGCTTGATCCACTTCCCAAGAGGCACAGCGTGGCTCTCGTTCCTCGGGAGCCAGGGCAGCGAAAGCGGTGATTTGTTTGCGGCTTTTGCGGTAGCGCACCTGGCCCAAAGGAATAAGTTTCCCGGCAGGCCGTAGGCCGGTTTCTTCTTCGGTTTCGCGCACCGCCGCCTGTTGAGGGTCTTCCCCAGGGTCCAGCTCTCCCTTGGGAATGCTCCAGGGAGCCCGACGGTTGTACGGCCCCGAGGGATGCACCAACAACACTTCCAGCTCCCCCTGCCGCCAGCGGTAAAGCAACACTCCGGCCGAGTGCTTCATGATCCGTGCTCCTTCTAAGTTCTGCATTATTGTGTGCTGTGGGCTGCCTCGGGACTAGCGTCGGGATAAAAAGCTCTTTTTATAGGCAAGCAGCCAAGGGGGAGTTGCCCTTGTCCCCCTAGGCAGGATTTGCTAACAGGCCCCGGCTGGTGAAGCACACCAGGAAGGGGATCACGATGACGATCCGCGTGGTAGCAGTGCTAGTGGTGGTTTGGGGGAGCGTGGCTTGGGCCCAACGCACCCCCTATTTGGCTGTGGTTAGCCAGGATCGGGCCTATGTGCGCAGTGGGCCCGGCCAGCACTACTATCCCACCGGCGTGCTCCGCCAAGGGGCGGTGGTAGAGGTGTATCGGCACGACCCGGGCGGATGGCTGGCCATCCGGCCCCCGGTGGGCAGTTTTTCCTGGGTTCCGGCCGATGCCGTGGAACTGCTCAACGAGGAAGTGGGGCGAATCACCCGAGGGGGCGTGGTGGCCCGAATCGGAAGCACCCTCAGCCCCGTGCGCGAACTGTGGCAGGTCAAACTCCGCCAAGGAGAACTGGTGGCCGTGATCGCCCAAGTGGAAGACCAGCAAGGCCGGTGGTTCAAGATAGAACCACCCTCAGGGGAGTTCCGCTGGATTTTCCATCGCGCGGTGCGACCGCTTGGGCGGAGCAACCTTCCGGCAGCTTCCCAGTCCCAAGCTCCGCCTCCTTCCGGAGCAGTTCAACCGGCTTCGGCCTTGCGAAGTGAAGCTCTGGCAGGGCAAGCCCGCTTGGACGGAAAAAGCCCCTTGGTGCCTGTGGCCCCACCTAAGCCCCCGGGGCAATCTGCCACAGCTTCTCCTGCAAAGTTTTCCCAAGACAAAGAAGCTAAGCCTGTTATTGCACCGGACGAGTTTGAGGAGCGGCTATTGGAGTTGGAGTTGGAGCTATCGCGCCGGGTCAGCCGTCCTCGGAGCCAATGGCAGTTGGAAGACCTGCGTCGTCAGGCGGAGCAATTGGTGGCTCAGGCGGAGCATCCTTCCCGACGGGCCAAGGCCCGGGAACTGGTGCGTCGCATAGAGCGGTTTGTGCTGATTGCCCAAGGTCGGACAGCCCTTTTGGCCCAGCAGCGTCGGTTGCAGCACCTGGCTCAAGCCCCGCAGCAAGCCAAGCCCCTTTCTCCGGTTTCGTCTGTTCCCTCCGGCAGCAAGTCCCCCGAGTTGGCCACTTCCGATGGCCGAGGCTGGCAAGCCGCCCAGGGACACTACGATGCACGTGGGCAGTTGGTGCCGGTTCGGGCCCGAGGGTTCGGCGCTCCTCAGTACGCCGTGGTGGACCCTGGCTCCGGCCGTGTGGTGGCTTATGTCAGTGGCGCTCCTGGAGTAAACCTGCGGCGATATGTGGGCAAGCTGGTGGGCGTGATCGGCGTGCAAGAAGTGGTGCCCCGACTGGACGCCAAACATGTGGCCGCCCGACGCATCGTCTTGCTGGAAAAACCCCAGGAAACCAAGCGCTAAGGGACTTGCGTTTTGGGGTATTTGTGCCACCTTGAGAACCACGGGCCAGGGGCACGCATCCGTCCTGGGAGAGAAGCACCGTGTATTTGTGGCGTCCGCGGGGCAAATCGCTTTGGCCTACCAGTTGTTGCCAGCCCGGACTTTTCATCACCGGAACCGACACCGGAGTGGGCAAGACCCAGGTGGCATGTGCAATTCTGCGCCAGCTTCGGCAGCAGGGTGTTTGCGTGGGAGCATATAAGCCGGTTTGCACCGGACTGGTTGACCCAAAATCGCCAGAGCCGGAGAGTGATCCAGGGCGGTTGTGGGAAGCCTCGGGCCGACGATTGCCTTTGGAAGTGATCGCCCCCCAGCGATTTGCTCCACCACTGGCTCCCCCCCTGGCCGCTGCTCAACAGGGAAGCAGTGTGGACGAACCTCTGTTGTTTCGTGGAGCGTGGCGGTGCCGGAAACAATGCCAGTTTCTAGTGATGGAAGGGGCTGGCGGATGGTTTTCCCCCTTGAGTTGGCAGGTCAGCGTGGCCGATCTGGCTGTGTGGTTGGGCCTGCCGGTGGTGTTGGTGGTGCCGGATCGGTTGGGAGCAGTGAGCCAAAGTTTGCAAGCTTTGTTTTCCATCCAGAACTATGGTCCTGGCTGCCCCGTGGCCGCTGTGGTGCTCAACCGCCTTGTTCCCCCCAAGGAACAAGACCCCAGTGCCTCTAGTAACGCTTCGCTCCTGCGCCAACATTGCCCCGGCGTGCCGGTGGTGGTGATGGAATACCAAGGAATGTTTGACCCGCCGGTAGATTGGCAAGCCTTGGGAAGCTAACTGGGGAGCGGGGAAAAGGTGCAGAGGGTGGGCCCTAGCCGCTGTCCTTGCTCCTTCTGCTTCTGTTTTTACTGGCTTTGTCGGGAACTTGAACTTTTTCCCAAGCGTATGGACCACGCGCTAAGCAGCCAGGGTCAGCGAGCTTGACTGCGAAAGCCCCACACGGAAAGGCGAGGACCTTGGCAGGAAGACATGTTTTGGACCTGATTGCAGACGCAGTTGGATT
>JAJRRR010000012.1 GCA_024279285.1 Planctomycetota bacterium | reverse complement strand
CAATTGGGTAGCAGCTTGGCGCGATCTGGGCCAGCTTTGAGGAGGTTTCCCCGGCCCTGGTCCTCAGTCCGGTGGAGCGGTGAGAGAGGCTTTTCCGTGGGGGAAGGGCCAGGAAGGACTGTGCGATGAGCCATCTTCCGCGGTTGGCACTGGGAACGGTGGATCCGGGGCCAGAGGGTCCATATGTGGTTTGGGGGCTGCTTCGGTTGCTTCAGGCCCAAGGGCTCCAGATTCAGCACTTCCATTCTCAAGCCAGTTTTTCACCGGTGGAGGGGGCCCGCGTGGCCACGGGACTGCGGTCCCGACATCTGGATAGTTGGCTCATGAGCCCCGAGGTGTGTCGCTTCTTGCTCCGGCGTTGTGTGGGCACTTGCGATCTGGCGGTGGTGGATGGGCATTTTAGCGGGCCAGCAGGGCCTTGGGCCTCGGCTAGCAGTCTTCAGGACCTGAGTGCGTGGTTGGGATTGCCCCGGGTGGCGGTGATTGATGTCCGCCGTTTGGATCGCTGTCGGGTTCCTGCTCCGGTGGAAGTAGATGCCATTTTCCTGCATGGGCTAAGGAGCAGTGCCGAACTGGCTTATTGGCAAACGGTGCTGGAAGGGCTTTGGGGAGTGCCGGTGGTGGGGGGGATGCAAGCCGTGGAAGGGCTGTACCGGGAGCTACAGGCCCTGGCCCCTGGCCGAAAACCGGACCGGAGCCAATGCGACACCTTGGCCCAAGCCGTAGCCCGATTCACCCCCGTGGAACGCGTGCTGCGTCTGGCCCAACAAGCTCCGGAGCTCCCGCACTCGCCCATCCATTGGCCCGACTCTCTGCCCGCCCGTCCCATCCGAATCGCTCTGGCCTATGACAAAGCATTTGACTGTTATTTCCCGGACACGCTAGATGCTTTGGAAAGCCTTGGGGCGGAGTTGTTGACCTTCTCGCCGCTTCGGGACGAATCGCTGCCTTCGGGGGTGGATGTGGTTTATTTGGGCTGTGGGCATCCGGAGCGTTGGGCATCGCGCCTGGCAGCCAACTGCTGCATGATCGCCGCTTTGAGAAAGTTTGCCGACGCCGGGGGGCGAATTTATGCCGAAGGGGGCGGGTTAGCCTATTTGTGCCAAGCGTTGGAAGATTGGCGAGGGCGGCGCTGGACGATGGTGGGAGCATTGCCCCTTCTGGCCCGACCCCGAAAACAGCTCCTCCCCCCCTTACCTGCCCAAATCGTTCTGAAACACGACACTTGGTTAGCCCCCTCGGGAACTGTGTTGCGAGGATACCAGAATCCCCTGTGGGAACTGTTGTTGTTGCAGCCCGACGGAAATCTTCAGCCTCGGAAAATCCCGGATGCCTCCTTGTTATGTTCTGCCGGGGTGCTGGGCAGCACTTTGCATCTGAACTTCGTGGCCCAAGAGCAACTGCTCACAGGGTTTCTCTCTCCCCAGGTGTGTTAAAAAAGCAGGCTAGGGCGGATCGTAGCCTCCGGGGTTCCAAGGATGACACCGCAAAATGCGACACACCCCCCGCCAACTGCCCCGAAGGGCTCCGTATTTGCGAACCGCTTGGATGAAATAGTTGCTACAGGTGGGCTGAAATCGGCACTGCCGTCCCACCAAGGGGCTCAAAGTCCACTGGTAAATGCGCACCAGAAAAATCAGCACTTCCCCGGGCAAGCGGCTTAGCCACTGCCAGGGTGTTTTTCTTCGGTTCGTTGACGACGGTCCCATTTGCGGCGCACCTGCCAAGCCAGTTGAATCAGGGACTGAGTAACCCGGTCCAACTGGGGTTGCACTCCGGCGCGGGGAATGACCACCAGGTCCAGCTCCTGGGGGAGCTGGCGACGGTTGAGCCGGAACGCTTCGCGGATCAGACGCTTCCATCGGTTGCGGAAAGTGGCTTTGCCCAGTTTTCGGGAAACGGTCAATCCCAATCGTGGATGGCCCAACAAATTGGGAGCTCCATAGACCAACAGCACATCATCTCCAGCTCGCACCCGGCTGGCAAACACCCGATCAAACTCTTTTCGGTGCTGGAGTCGGTATTTTCGGCCAAAGCTGAACTCGCCCATCGCCCTTGCCCACCCGACCAGGCAGGAAGCCCTCCTGGTCCTTTCCCAGCCCTGAAAAACGATACTACCAGACGATCTGGGCTCGCGGATTCCACGCTCGGCGCTGGTCCATCTGTTTCAGGGCCTCCAGGTCTTCTGGGCCCAGGTCCTCGGGTAGCTTGATCAGCAACTCCACGATCAGATCTCCGGGGGTTTCTCCCTTGGGCTGCACGCCGCGGCCGCGCAGGCGGAGTTTGGTTCCGGAGTTGGACCCGGGCGGGATTTTCAAAGCCACGGTTCCTGTGGGGGTAGGGACATCCACTTTGGTTCCGGCGGCTGCCTCATAAGGGGTCACCGGCAAGGTCAAGTGGAGGTTCTTCCCCTGGCGGCGAAAATGTGGATGAGGAGCCACATGCACCGTGATGAACAAGTCCCCCGGCGGACCACCTCCCAGTCCAGGACGCCCTTGGCCCCGAAGGCGAATCTTCTGACCCGACTCTATCCCCGCCGGAATCTTCACCCGAAGGTGCTTGGTTCCCTGAGGGCCGGAGAGGACCACTTCGGTCTGGCCGCCCAAGACAGCCGTGGCAAAGGGCACCGTGACCTCGGTCTCCACATCCGAGCCGCGTCGGGCGGCAGATCGGGTCGCTGCGGTCTGGTGGCGCCGAAAAATCTCCACAAAAGGATCAAATCCCCCAGGCCCAAAACGCGATCCGAAAATCTGCGAAAAATCAAAATCGTCAAAATCCGTATCCACCTGCTGCCACCGATAACTAGCTCCTCCCGGGCCTCCCCCGGCCGTGGCATATTCAAATGCACTCCCGTAGCGATCGTACATTTCACGCTTTTTGGGATCGCTGAGTACCTCAAAGGCTTCCTGGACCTCTTTGAACTTTTCTTGGGCTTGTTTGTCGTCGGGATTGAGGTCCGGGTGGTATTTGCGCACCAGTTGGCGATAGGCCTTCTGGATCTCCTCGGCGGTGGCGTCGCGCCGCACACCCAAAATCTTGTAGTAATCCTTGGCCATTGTGGAACTTAGGGCCCAATACCGGGGAAAACGACAACTGCTGCAACTACAATCAATTCTGACGCCCCCAACGGCCTCCCCGTCGGCGCTGTTCATCCTAGCCCAGCACGCTCCGGCAGACCAGCGCAACCTGGGCCGTTGTGTCAAAAGGCTAAGTAATTCTACTCCCTTTGAGTGCTACAGTTGAGCGCCGCATGGTGCGTTTCCCTTCCTGTTGGAGGAGTGGCAAGTTGTTCGTCTCCCAAGGCACCAGCAAGTTCGTCGTGGCAGCAGTGGTGTGGTGGAGCCTGGCTTGGGGAGCTTGGGCTCAGCCCTTGGGCCAGTTCCAATGGTCCATCGTGGACCTGAACACCCGAGAACCTCTCCCCTGCCGCATTCACCTGCGCAACTTACAAGGCCAAAGCATCCGCGTGGGGGATTTTCCGTTTTGGCACGATCACTTTAGCTGCCCGGGCCAGTTGACCGTGGTGCTTCCCCCGGGAAAGTACCTGTTTGAAGTGGAGCGAGGACCGGAGTGGGCTCGGGCCAGCGGGTACTTCATCATCCAGGCCCACAGCCGCGACAACAAAATCATCGGCATCCGGCGCCTGGTGGACATGAGAGCCCAAGGGTGGTGGGCAGCCGACTTGCAAGTGTACCGCAATCCCAAACACCTCCCTTTGCTGCTTCAGGCCGAAGACCTCCCCCTGGCCCATGTCATCTCCTGGAATAATGTGCAAAACCTCTGGGCAGACAAGCCTTTGCCTGCTCAGCCTTGGGTTGCGTTGCCGGAGGAGCGTTGGGTGCACCTGCTGGGGGGAGAGGAGCAGCGGCGAGGGGGGGCTTTGCTTTACTTGGGAATGAAACAACCTTTGCAGTTTCCCCGACACGCAACCAAGCTCCCTTCGCTCACTCTCACAGCCGCCCAAGCCCACGAGCAAAAAGCCTGGCTGGATGTGGCCCAACCTGCCAGTTGGGAGCTTCCGGTGTGGTTGGCTTTGGGTTGGGTGCGCTCCGTGCAGGTGGCTTCCAGCTCCTTGACCCGATCCGCTTCTGCCATGCCCCAACAGGGCTATTTGCCGGATCGGCGTCAGTTACGAGGGCCTTGGGCCCCGGGGTTGTGGAACCAGTTTATCTACTTCCAGGTGTTGGGAGCGGGGTTTCAAATCCCCCCATCAGCAGGCAGCGGGAGCGGTCGGGTGGGCAACCCGGTGGGATACAATCGCGTGTATGCCTACCTGGGTCCACCCCAGCCCGGGGAAAAGTTCGACCCTCAAAAATGGTGGCAAGCTTTTGCCCAAGGTCGCGTGGTGGTCACCAACGGCCCCTTGCTGCGCCCTCTGGTGCAAGGTCAGCCCCCTGGCACAGTGTTCCCCTTGCCATCCGAAGGAGCGCTGGAACTGGAAGCCACCGTGCAGTTGGATTCCCGAGACCCGGTAGCCTATGTGGAAGTGATCCACAATGGCCAAGTGCATCTGCAAGTGCGAGTGCCGGAGTTGATTCAAAATGGGGGCAAAATCGCCCTGCGTTTTTACGAGCCGGGGTGGTTTTTGTTTCGGGCGGTGGCCGATGTGGTGCCCACTTATCGCTTCGCTCTCAGTGGGCCGTTTTACATCCAGCACAAGGACCAACTTACGATCAGCCGAAGCTCAGTGCGGTTTTTCCAAAAGTGGCTCCAACAAGCCCGACGCCGCCTGCGGATCGTCAACCCCAAGCAACGAGCCCAGGTGATGAAACTCTACTCCCAAGCCGAGCAATTTTGGGCCAAGCGTCTGCGCCAGGCCAATGCTCCCTGATTCCCCAAAAGGGTTTCAGGCTGTGGTCGGAGTTTCCAGCGCTGCGGCTGGTACGGGGAACTGCTGGCAAAGCTCGCGCACTTGCTGGCGGATCCGCTGGCGCAGGGATTCGTCTTCGGGATGCTTGAGCACCTGGAGAATCCATTGGCCGATGCGGCGCATTTCTTCCGGGCCCATCCCTCGGGTGGTCAACGCCGGGGTGCCGATACGAATCCCTGAAGGGTCCACCGGCTTGCGCGTGTCAAAGGGGATCATGTTCTTGTTGACCGTGATGCCACATTCTTCCAGCAGCTTTTCGGCCACGGCGCCGGTGAGGTCCAAAGGGGTGACATCGGCCAAAATCAGGTGGTTGTCGGTTCCTCCGGTGATGAGTCGCATTCCGCCCCCAAGGAGCACTTCGGCCAGGGTTTTGGCGTTGTCGATAACAGCCTGGGCATAGCGTTTGAACTCCGGTTGGAGAGCTTCGCCGAAACAGACGGCTTTGGCGGCGATGATGTGCATCAGCGGCCCGCCTTGTATCCCTGGAAAAATGTTCCGATCCAGGGCCCGAGCATACTCCTTTTTGCACAACACCAGTCCCGCCCGTGGTCCACGCAGCGTCTTGTGCGTGGTGGTGGAGACGAAGTCGGCCACGGGGACGGGATTGTCGTGCAGTCCGGCCGCCACCAGCCCGGCATAGTGAGCCATGTCCACAAACAACTTGGCTCCCACCTCGCGGGCAATTTCGGCAAATCGCCCATGGGGAATCTCACGCGGATAAGCACTCGCCCCGGCCACGATGGCTTTGGGTTTGTGTTCTCGTGCCAATCGGGCCACCTGGTCAAAGTCAATGCGATGATCCTCCTTGCGCACGCCGTAGCTGACGAAATGATACAACCGGCCTGAGATGTTCAGTCGCATCCCATGGGTCAGATGTCCCCCGTGAGCCAGGTCCAGGCCCAAAACCGTATCGCCCACCTCCAGCATGGTCAGATAGACTGCCAGATTGGCTTGACTTCCGGAGTGGGGCTGCACATTGGCGTGTTCGGCTCCGAAAAGTTGGCAGGCGCGTCCCTGGGCCAGGCGTTCCACCTGATCCACGAACTCGCATCCGCCGTAGTAGCGACGGCCCGGATAGCCTTCGGCGTATTTGTTCGTCAGCACACTTCCGGCCGCCTGCATCACGGCCACCGAAGTGTAGTTTTCGCTGGCGATCATTTCTAGCCCGTCTTGCTGACGGCGCATCTCTCCGGCGATGGCTGTCCAAACCTCAGGGTCCTGTTGCTGGATGAAGTTGGTCATTGGAAACGCCCAAAACGAAAAAGGTCTCCGTTGCTTGTGCACCAAAACCTCAGGCCGAGGTTCCCTGGCGGCATTGTGAACCTGGCGATCTCTCAGGTCAACCACCCTCCTGGGCCCTGGAAACATACGGACCTTTAACAAAGCAGCACAGGCCCCTTGTGTGAGGTGATCTTAGGGGTGTTCCGAGAAGCATCACTCCTCTTGGGCCGAAGTGCCAGAGAGTTGGGCCAGATCGATGCACTCCTCCCCTGGGGTGGCGGGCAGGACGAAGATTTTTCCATCGCCCATGCGTCCGGTTCGGGCCGCCTGGACAATCTTACGCACGATTTCGCCCACTCGGGCATCATCCACCCAAAGCGAAATCTCCACCTTGGGCAAGAAGGCCAACGAGTACTCCGTGTCTCCGTAGGCATCCAGGTAGCTTTTTTGCCGCCCGAAGCCTTTCACTTCGCGCACCGTGCAGGCTTCCAGCGGCGCGCGGCGCAGGGCCTCCAGCACGCGCTGGGCCAGAAACGGCTTGACCACAGCGATGACCTGTTTCATGGCAGTGGGGTGTGATGCCCTGAAGGGCTTAGCTCCAGAAGTTTTCCCCGTAGAGGTTCATCGGGGGCTGGGTCACCACTTCAATATCGCCATAAACCCGGGTCTGGCACGCCAGGCGCATTTTGTCTTCGTTGCCAATGTAAGCAAACGACAGTGCCAAGCGGATTCGCTCTGCGATGTTCATCGGATTGGTGTTTTCGCGCCCTTTGGTGATCAGCACGCGGCACGACCCGCACATGGAAAGCCCTCGGCAGTTGAAGTACTTGTGGATGCCCGGGTAGAGCTGAATCCCGGCCTTGAGGGCCTCGCGGCGCAGGTTGGCCCCTTCGGGTACCTCTATCTGCTTTTTTTCATTGACAAAGGTGACCAC
Organism: Planctomycetota bacterium; assembly: GCA_024279285.1. GTDB lineage: Bacteria > Planctomycetota > Planctomycetia > Pirellulales > S012-138 > S012-138. Next base: position 9,988 of record JAJRRR010000012.1, on the reverse strand, counting down.
AGGCATAGACTTGTCCTTTCCCAATAGGGCCCGACTTGTCGACTTGCAGCAAGTTTTTGGGGATTCTAACGCTCCCCGGGCCAAGGACCAAGGGGAGTGGACAGGGCGAGCGGAGGCTAGAGGATCCCGGGCTGGGAGACATTGATCCCTTTGAGGGCCATTTTGAGGGCATCTTTGTTAGGAGCCACTTCCAAAGCCACTTTCATGTCCACCAGCCCTCGCTCCACCAGATCCTTCAAGCTCATCGTGAAGTCTTGCATCCCTTCGTTGACGCCCATGCGGATGGCGTCGGCCAGCTTGTCGTCCTGTTCCTCCAGGATGAGCTTACGCACAGTGGGGTTGAAGATCATGATTTCCACCGTGGGCACTCGGGCAAAGTCCGGGTGGATCGAAGGCAGTAGCTTCTGGGCAATAATGGCCCTCATGTTGAAAGCAATTGCACTGCGCAAAGCCGGGTGCATTTCCTGCGGGAACAGGTCCAGGATACGCCCGATAGTGCTGGGTGCGCTGGAGGCGTGAATGGTCCCAAAGACCAGGTGTCCGGTCTCGGCCGCATGGATGGCCGTCATAAAGGTTTCCTCATCGCGCATCTCGCCCACGAGCATCACATCCGGGTCTTCGCGCACGGCGTGCTTCATGCCCACGGCGAAGTCCTTCACATCCAGCCCGATCTCCCGCTGGTTGATCAGACACTTGTCTTCGGTGAAGACAAACTCGATGGGGTCTTCCAGGGTAAGGATGTGCTTTCGGTAGTGGCGGTTGATCCAGTTGAGCATGGAGGCGATGGTGGTGGATTTTCCGGACCCGGTGACCCCTGCCAGCAGGATCATGCCTTGGTCGTACTGGCACAGTTTTTCCAACACGGGGGGGAGGTTGAGCTTTTCAAAATCGGGGATGTATCGGTTCACCCGTCGGGCCACCAGGCCCATGTGACCCATCTGTTGAAGCACATTGACCCGAAAACGCCACTCCACGCCGTCCACATCCACGGTGTAAGCGAAATCGCACCCGCCGTCGCGTTCAAAGATGGCTCGGGTGCGCTGGTTCATCATGGCAAAGCACATGCGTTGCATTTGTTCGTCGGTGATTTTGGGAGCGTTCAGCGGGCGCAACTCCCCGCGCACTCGGATGTAAGGCGGGTGCCCCACCTTCATGTGCAAGTCGCTCCCTTCGTATTTGACCAACGCCCGGAAGTACTTGTTGATTTCGTTCTCGCCTTTTTTTGCCTCCACTTGAGCGGGAGTGTCCAGACGATCGGTGGCCATAGAGGACTCCTCCTTATGATGAAGACATACCCTTGCCCCACGCATCCTGACCCATTCCCTTTTATTAAAACACAAACTGCCCTGGGAAAACTAGTCCCTCCGTTCCCCGGAACCGACGACCTATCGGGAGAAAAGGCGGCACAAGTTCTCGGCCAGCAAGAGCCAAGTGCCGTTGGGCTTCGCCTCTTGGAAAGCTCCCCTTTGGAACCTGAGGAAATCCTCTGGTTCGGCTAAAAACGCTCGGCATTCAGACCGCTTCGGGCTGGGGTTTTACATCCTCTTGGGTCCACCGCCCGTCAATCAGACGCCACATCCGGCCCGTGGGATTCTTGTCCCGAAGCTCCTCCGGCAATCGGTGCTGCGGAACATTGTCAAAACACTGGAGCATGCCGAATCGGGTCATGGCCGCCGGAATGCCCACGGAGGTGAAGTGGGGATGTCCGGTGGCTGGGAAAGGACCACCGTGGTTCATGGCTGCGGTGACGGCCACGCCGGTGGGCATTTTGTCGTTCAGCAGCCGGCCCACCCGAGGACGCAACGCAAACGCCACCTCCGCATAGGCTGACTCATCTTCCCCTTGGGTGTGTGCATAAATGCTCCCGGTAAGGTTCCCTTCCAAAGTGCCGATGACCCGAAGCAACTGTTCCAAGTCCTGGCACACCACCACCAGGGAGCTATTGCCGAAAGCTTCGGTTTGGAAGGTTTGGGGGGCCTGAAGAAACTGCTCGGCTTGCACCCGCAGCAGCGTGTTGGCAAAGTGGAACCCCGGCCCGGGGAGCCTCTCGGCTCCGCAAAGCACTTCCGCTCCAGCTTGGACCAGCTTTTGGACATTTCGGTGCAGGTTCTCCAACACGCCTTCAGACAAGAGCGTTCCTGGGGGAGTTTGGCGAAATTGTTCCACCACGGTTTGGATGAACTGCTGAGCTTCGGGACCGTCTATCACCAGCACCAGCCCAGGATTAGTACAAAACTGCCCACAGCCCAACAAACAACTGCCGACGAACTGTTGGGCGATCTGATCGGCTCTTTGGCGTAAAGCTCCTGGGAGGAGGACCACCGGGTTGATGCTGGACAGTTCCAGAAAGATGGGTCGTCCGGCGGCGTCGGCGGCGGCTTTCAGTTCCAGTCCGCTTCGGCGGCTGCCGGTGTAGGCGGTGGCACCCACGCGCGGGTCGGCTACCAGCCGCTTCCCGTCTTCGTGCGAAACCCGATACAGCAACTGCACCGTGGCCGGATGCAGACCTACCTCTTGCAACGCCTGCAAAGCTTCTTCAGCAAAGAGTCGGGTGGTGGTGGGATGGGAGGTGTGGGCTTTGGCCAGCACGGGGCATCCGGCTGCCACGGCTGCCGCAAAATCCCCTCCGGAGGCAGAACCGAAAGCCAAGGGGAAATTGTTCGGGCCCATCACCACCACCGGTCCCACCGCTGCCAAGTAAGACCGAATGTTCAGCTTCGTATCAATCGTGGCCCGACACCACGAACGCTCTTGTGCGGCTTGGGCGGCCTGGCGAATCTGGTTCACCGTGCGCGGAAGCTCCACCTCCAACAAGCGAGGCTTCAGGGGCAAAGCGGTCTCTTGGTGAGCCGTTTGGGCGATTTGTTGAGAACGGGCTTCGATGCGCTCGGCATAGCGAAACAAAAACCGAGCAATCTGCTCCCGAGAAGTGCGTCGCAACTGAACGAAAGCCTCCTGAGCCGCTTCTAAGGCCTGGTGGCAGTCTTCCCAGGAGCTGACCGGGTACTCAGGCCCCAGCGGCTCTCCAGTTTGGGGACAGGTAGCCCGAAACACCCCCACCGCTTGCCCCTGCTGCCATCTGCCTGCTAGCAAAACCGGTTGCATGCTCATTGGACCTGTCGCCTGCTTGGGAGGTAAAATAAATGCTGACCCTTTCCGCTTCCGAAAGCTGGGCACCCCTGAGTGCACGGTACGATTCTGGAGGATTTTTGGCCTTTGACAAGCGCTTCGGGGGAACTTATCTAGGCTGAGGGCCGATAATGGGGATAAAATAGCCCTTTGTTCGCAAACTGGGAAAACCGCCAAAGCAGGGCATCCGGGACTTCGGTTGTGAAGAAATACTGGCGACATGCACCCGAGGGCTGGGGAGCCGCCACGGTGGAGGAACCCACTTGGTTCCAATCCACCTTGGCCCATGCCTTGGCCCTGACCGCCCGCATCATCAGCGGGGCAAGCGTCCGCTGGATTGACTGCCAGCCGGACACTTGCCAACGGGTCTATTTTGCCAACCACACCAGCCATCTTGACGCTTTGGTGCTTTGGGCATCTTTGCCCGGAGAGGTGCGGCGGCTGACCCGACCTGTGGCGGCTCGGGACTACTGGCAGCGAGGCTGGATTCGCCGCTACTTGGCCAATCGGGTGTTTCGTGCCTTGCTGATTGACCGCTACAACATCAAGGTGCACCGTTCGCCGGTGGACGAGATGTTGCGGGCCATTGGGGACCGCTACTCTTTGATCGTCTTTCCCGAAGGCCACCGCAACACCGGCGAGGAGATCGGACAGTTCAAAAGCGGGCTTTACTACCTGGCCAAAAAGCGTCCCGATCTGGAGCTCATTCCGGTCCACATCGATAATCTCAACCGCGTGCTTCCTCGGGGGGAGTTTTTGCCGGTTCCGCTTTTAAGTTGCATCACCTTTGGCCCGCCCATCTGGCTCCAGTCCGGAGAAACCAAAGCGGAATTTCTCCAGCGGGCACGCCAAGCCGTGTTGCGACTCAAGGAACAATGAGCACACCAGAGGCCCAGACTTTGTGGTTGGTGGGCGGGGTGATCTTGTTGTTGGGCATGGTGACGCTGGGGGGAATGTACCTGAAGCGTCGCCTGGACCTGGGTCTGGACCCAGCCGCCGTGGCCCAATTCCACCGCCGTGTGGTCATTTGGTGGTTGTTGTGCTTGCTGCTGGCCACGGCGTTTATCTTGGGGCGGTATTGGACGGTGGGTCTGTTTGGGCTGATGTCGTTTTGGGCCCTGAGAGAATATGTCACGCTCACGCCCACCCGACGCAGCGACCATCGGGCGCTGTTTTGGGTGTTTTTTGTCTTCACTCCGGCTCAGTATGTTGCTGTGGCTCTGGACCGCTACGAAGTCTATAGCATCCTGATTCCGGTGGGAGCGTTTTTGTTTTTGGCCATTCGGGTGGCGATGGCCGGAGACTTCAAAAACTACCTGGAACGGGTGGCCAAGATTCAAGTGGGTCTGATGATCTGCGTGTACTGTTTGAGTTTTGCTCCGGCCTTGTTGACTCGGCAGTTTGTTCCTCCCCAAGCTTCACCCGTTGCGGAAGCCACCACGGCTGCCGCAGAAGTGCACCGCGTACCACCGCCGGCCACAGGGGTCATCTGGCCGGAAGTGCACGAGGAACGAGCTCGGCTGCTGTTCTTCTTCGTCCTGGTGGTGCAGTTGGCCGAGGTGTTGCAATACGGTTGGGGTCACTTGTTGGGCCAGCACCGGATCGCTCCTGAGGTAAGTCCCTCGCGCACTTGGGAAGGTTTTTTGGGAGGGGTGGCCAGTGCCACGGTGGTGGGAGCTGCGTTGAGTTGGGCGGTGCCGTTTCCCTTGTGGCAAACGGCCCTGCTGGCTGCCGCCACCACGGCCGTGGGTCTGGCCGGAGGGCTAGTCATGTCGGCCATCAAACGCGACCGAGGGGTGGAAGACTACGGCACTTTAATCACCGGACACGCTGGCGTGCTGGATCGCATTGACACTCTGTGCTTTGCCGCTCCGGTGTTTTTCTACTTGACCCAGGCTTTCTACTTAACTCAGCCTGCTTGACGCACTGCCTGAAAAACCAGAGCCAATCCCGGTTCGAACCGTTCCTGGAAGCCCTATGCCCGAGGGTGAAACCGCCTGTGGACCTGCAACAATCGGGTGGGGTCCACATGGGTATAGATCTGCGTGGTGGTGATGTTGGCGTGCCCCAGCATCTCTTGAACCTCGCGCAAGTCCGCCCCTCCGGCCAACAAGTGGGTGGCAAAGCTGTGCCGCAAGGTGTGAGGGCTGACATCCTCCGGGGCTCCGATCCGCGTGGCGTAGCGCTTGACCAGTTCCCAAATGCGATGGCGACTCAGTTGATTACCCCAACCGGAAAGCAGCACCCAGGGAGGTTGAATTGGCGCTCGGGCGGCCAACCGGGGGCGTTCGTGTTGCAAGTAGTCTTGCAAGGCCGAAACAGCCTGGGGATTCAGCGGTACCAAGCGCTCCCGCCCCCCCTTGCCTAGGCACAAGCAAAACCCTCGGTCCAAGTGGAGATTATCCAGCCGAAGCGAAGCAGCCTCGGAAGCCCGTGTGCCTGTGGCATACAGCAACTGCAACAGGGCCCGATCCCGACGCCACCACCGATCCCCCGGCCCTGGAGCCACAAAAAGCTCCTCCACCTGCTGGGGCGAGAGGACCTGAGGGATACGGTTCCACAGCTTGGGACCCACGAGCAACTGGGCCACATTATCCCTCACCACTCCCTCCAGCTCCAGGTAGCGGTAAAACATCTTCAGCGCCACCAGGGCCCGAGCCACCGAGGCCGGCGCCAACTGGCTCTCCTGGCTCAGGTAGGCTGCATAGTCCCCCAGTTCCTGGATGGACAGTTGAGCCGGATGCCGAGAGCCTAACCAGGAAAAAAACCGCCGCAAGTCGCGCGTGTAAGCTTCCACCGTGTTGTCCGAAAGGTGGCACTCGGCCCGAAGATAGACGGAAAACCCCTCCAACCACCCTCGCACTTGGGGAGCTTGTTGAGCCAACCACTGCGCCGAGGACACGGTTGCACCCTGGTCAAAGGAAGTGCTGATTTCCAAGCACGGAATCTCCAGAGAGGTTTTCGGCCCTGGGGGAGAAAGAGGCTCAGTCCGGGTTGTCCTGCCTTCCTGAAGAACCTAATCTGCGCAAAAGGTACATCCGTTTGCTCTTTCCATGTGGCGAGTCTGTGCCATGCCCCGATTCCGGCTGCTGGCTCTGGACATTGACGGCACTTTGGTCAACAGTCGGCTGGAACTGAGTGAGCCGACGGTGGAGGCGGTCCATCGGGCCCAAAAGGCCGGAATCCGCGTGGTGCTGGCCACCGGGCGACGCTACAGCCGGGTGCTCCCCCTGGTGGAGCCCCTGGGCGTGAAAGTGCCGTTGGTGACCTCCACGGGAGCGTTGATCAAGGACCCTCGGGACCATCGCACGCTTTATCGGGCCCAATTCCCCCCGCAAGTGCTTCGCCAAGTGGTCCAGGAGGTGTGGAATCAGGGTTTTGATCCGGTGCTGTGTTGCGACACCTTTTTGCAGGGGTTTGACTACTACTGCCCTCGGGACCGGGGGGTGAATGAGCAGTTGGCGGAGTTTTTTTCCAAAAACCCAGGCTGTCATCGGCTCTTGCCTGGATTGCTGCAGGAACCCCCGTTGGAGGCTTTTTGCGGATTCACGATGGGCACCCGAGAGCAAATGCTGGACTTGAAAAAGTGGTTGGAGCACCGTTTGCCCGGCCAGTTGGAGCTGCATGTGTTGCGATCCCCCCGCTATGAGGGGTTCATCTGCGAGATCATGCCCCAGGGAGTGTCCAAGTGGTCGGGGATTTTGCGTCTGGCGGCCCAATGGGGGATAGGGCCCCAGCACATCTGCGCCGTGGGCGACGATGTGAACGATGTGCCGATGCTTCGCCAGGCGGGCTTAGGGGTGGCCATGGGCAATGCTCCCCCGGAGGTCAAACAAGCCGCCACCCGAGTCGCACCTTGCCACGATTCCCACGGTGTGGCCGAAGTGGTCCGCTGGCTCCTGGAAGACGATCTGCCCACAAAATAAACAAATCGGTGAACCTTTCCCTCTCCAGCAGGCACAAATCCAAGGAGAAAGTGCAGCTTGAGCAGGTGAAATCGTGTACACTGGGTTTTGCGGCCCTCTTGCCCCTACCAAAAGGTGCAACCCGGTGGCTTTGGACATTGAGCAAGTGGTAGAGGAACACCTGCCGCGGATTTACCGGGCAGCGCTACTGCTGTGCGGCGATCCTTGGGAAGCCGACGACCTGGCCCAAGAGGTCTTCCTGGTGGCGGCTCGGCGCAGGGAGAGCTTTTCGGGCCAGTGTGCTGTTTATACTTGGTTGTATGGCATTTTGCTGAACTTGAATCGCCGACGCCATCGGCGCCAGAGGCGAGCCCCTGCCCAACTTGAACCCCTGACCCAGCACCAGCCTGCCCCCGCGACAGCTTCCCCCCTGGAAAGAGCCGAAAGCCAGGAATTCCGCCACACGCTTTGGGCCCTGGTGAGCCGGCTCCCACAACACCAACGCGAAGTGATCGTGCTCCGCTTCTCCGAGCAGTTGAAGTACGAGGAGATTGCCCAAGTGTTGGGTTGTCCGGTGGGGACGGTCAAGTCGCGGCTTTTTTATGCCTTGCGCACCATGCGACAGTGGCTTGATCAGGACTTCCCAGAGCACACTTCCCCAACCAACACCAGCCCCGCTTCGCAGGAGATTGGCCGTGCAGGATGAATCCCATCGCTGGGAAAACGAGCTTGAAGAACTGGAGAGCCAGTTGGGCCAGGAACTGGCGGATCAGGCCCAACTGCTCTGCCAACGCTTTCCGCCCCCACAGCCTTCCCAAGTGGTGAGAGGACTGAGCCGAAGCTGGCTGGATCGGGCCTCTGCACGGACCTGGAGCAATTGGGTCCCTTGGGCCGTGGTGGCACTATTGATTTTGGCTGCGGTGGTCAACGGACCTCCGGAGGTTTCCCGGACCGATTCTGCCGCAGGAACCACGGTGGCCGTGTCGGATGCAGCCGCTTCGGGTGCGGCCACGGCGTGTCCATGGCCGGCTTCCTCTTCCGTGTTGGAAGGCATTGCAGATTTGGAGCCACCCGGGTTTGAGCTGGAGATATGATGCGGGTGCGAGCGTTCGGGCCGTTTTTGGGGATGTGGATGCTGGGGCTGGCGGTGTGGGCGGCTCCGCTTGGGGCTCAGTCGCCCTCCAAACCCCTCTCTCCCACCCAAATCGCCAGGCTCCTGACCAAGTGCACCGTCACACTTCGCACGCCCCAAACCTCCGGCCAAAAGGACCCGGCCCAGGTGGAGGTCTTCTCCGGCGTGGGAGTGGGAAAGGGACTGGTGGTGAGTTTTTACGATCCCCCGGACCAGCGTCCTTTGCGCGTAACTGTTGTGGGAGGCAAACAGGCCCAAGCCACGGTGGAAGTTTGGGACCAGTATTCGGGGCTTTGCTTGCTTCGGGTCCAGGGGGCGGAAGTGCACGGAGTGAAATTGGCCTCTGCCGATCCGGAGCCTGGAGAGCGCATCTTCTCGGCTGCTGCTTCCGGGATGGAGCGTCCGGTGATTTCCATGGGAATCGTAGGAGGGGTGGACCGGGTTCTCAGCGGTGCGGAGTTGCCACCTTTGCTCCAATGCGATCTCCGCACCTGCGAAACCTCCACAGGAGCAGCCGTGGTCAACCAGCACGGTCAATTGGTGGGTATCGTGGCCGTGGCCGAGGGACCTCCCGAGGGCTGGGCTTGGGCAGTGCCGGTGAGCCATGTGCGGCGGTTACTTCGGGCCCGGGTGCCCGGAAAAAAAGTCATTCTCCCACGCCGGCGACCCGTGCTGGGATGCGTCATGCAACGCGGCCCCCAGCCCGGGGAAGTCTTCATTCAACGCCTCGCTCCCGGCGGACCCGCCCAAAAGGCCGGACTCCAACCCGGAGACCGCATCCTGGCCGCCGATGGACTGCAAGTGCGAAGTGTCTATCAGGTGGTTAGCCTCGTGCTGAAGAAGCAGCCTGGGGACCAAATCACCCTTACCGTACTTCGGGACGGCAAGGCGCTTCGGGTGCCCGTGGTGCTGGGCGGGGCCCAAGTGTTCCAAGGGGAACAATGGAACCGGGCTTTGCGACTGGCCCCCCGAAGACTCCAAATCTCCATCACCGGACGCCAGGTGTACGAAATTCACACCCGACCCCAAGTCCAGGCCTCCCAACACCAACTTCCGCCCGAAGCACGACTCTTTGCCGAACAGGCCCGCCGCTTCGCCGCACTGATCGAAACCCTACGACGCCAACTCCGCCAACGCGAAGAACAAATCCGCCAGCAAGAGCAAAAAATCCAAGCCCTCGAACGCCAAATCCAGCAACTCCAACAGCAGCTCAAACAGCTCTCCTCTGGCAAATAACTCCCCGGCTTGTACTTTCTCTTAAGTGCGGCACAATGGGGCAGAGATCGGGGGCCTCGTGGCACTCAGGAGCTTGGCATGATCCCTTTACGAGACAACATCCCTTCGCGCACTGTGCCTTGGGTCAACTATCTGATCATCGCTTCGTGCACGGTGGTGTTTGTTCTCCAGTTGTTCGAGGGAGAAGATCCGAGCGGAGGACTGGTAGCGCGATTTGGCATGGTGCCCCAACGGGTGCTGCATCCGGGCCAGACGGTGGTGATGCGCGTGCCCCAAGTGGTGCAAGGCCCTTACGGACCTGTGATCGTGGAACAAGTGCGTGTTCTTCCTCCGGCCGCAGTGCCTGAATGGCTCACGCTGCTTACTTGCATTTTTCTTCACGGCGGATGGCTGCACTTTTTGGGCAATATGTGGTTTTTGCACATCTTTGGGGACAATGTGGAGGATCGCTTGGGCCACGGGGGATTTTTGGTTTTTTATTTGGCTTCGGGAGTGTTGGCCAGTTTGGCTCACCTGTGGGCCAATCCCGACTCCCCTGTGCCCACCATCGGAGCAAGTGGAGCAATTGCCGGAGTGATGGGCGCGT
>JAJRRR010000122.1 GCA_024279285.1 Planctomycetota bacterium | reverse complement strand
GGCTGGCCTTCGTTCCAGTTGGCCGGACACACCTCACCGTGTTGTTCAAAGTATTGCAGGGCTTTGACCATTCGCAGGGCTTCGTCCACACTCCGCCCCAGCGGCAAGTCGTTGATCAACTCGTGCCGCACCACGCCTTCCTTGTCAATCAAAAACAGCCCTCGAAGTGATACCCCATTGGGCAACAACACCCCATAGGCCTGGGAAATCTCTTTGTTCAGGTCCGAGATGAGCGGATAGTTGATCTGGCCCAAGCCGCCTTCGCTCCGAGGCGTGTTTCGCCAGGCCAGGTGCGTGTAGTGGCTGTCCACCGAGCAGCCCAACACCTGGACATTCAGCTCCGAAAACTTCGACTCCGCATCCGAGAAGGCAATGATCTCCGTGGGACAGACGAAGGTGAAGTCCAACGGATAGAAGAACAGGATGACATACTTGCCCCGATAGTCCTGGAGCGAAATCTCTTTGAAGCTGCAATCGGGCATGACCGCCTGAGCCGTAAAGTCCGGAGCCTGTTGGGTGACCAGGGACATAGGCTTCCTCCTTTCTGCAAAAGTGAACCCAAGGGGTGGAAAATGTTCCACTTGAACTTTTGGGCATATCTTAGAGCCAAACTCCGACCTTGACTAGCACCGAAGTGCCAATATCAGCTATGGCTGTTGCCTATGGCTGGGCCAGCCCTCCACGGCCGCAGAAGCTGGAGCACAAAAGTCTGCTCTCCTTCTGCACTTGGACGGGCTTTCCCAAGCTGGCCTGATTGGAGGAAACAGGGCCAGGGAATTTCCCAAGACGCAGAAAGACCACCGCAATCCGCTTTCTGCTTCACTTCCGCCTCGGATACCCAAGCCTCCTTGTTCAAGCTCAGCTTGGGCGCCCGACTTCACTTCACCGTCGTCCCAGGAGGGCAAGGCTTGTGCGGACGCAACAACACCGGTCCTTGAGGGCTGTCGGCAGCCAGGAGCATCCCTTGGCTTTCCTCGCCCCGAAGTAAGGCTTCTTCCAAATTGGCCAGCACCACCACCTGCGTGCCGACCAGTTCCTCGCAGGTGTAGTGTTCGCGGATCCCGGCGATGATCTGGCGACGCCCCAACTGGCCCAAATCTACCTGCAAGATCAGCAACCGATCCGCATTGGGATGCGGTCGGGCCTGCACCACTTCTCCCACCCGAAGATCCAACCGAGCAAAGTCCTCATAGCGAATCACACTCTTGGCAGCAGACACGCTTGGCAGCTCCTTCTACGAGGACGGAACCACAACCATGTGGCACCAAACACCACCCAGGCGCGCGTGGGGATGAGGGATGCTCCCAGTGTGATTGCCCAAACAGAAACTGCAATGGGCAGGCGAAAGTTTTTCGGCCACGAAGGTCAGCCTGTTTCCAAAAAGAGGAGTTGTAAGGGCTGCAAGGGGCGTTATCCCTGTTGGCCAGCAGCCCGATTACCCTTGCAAACCAGCACTCCCAAAGCCACTGCACTGATCGTGGCCAGCAGGGCCAATATGGAAAAGTTGGTAATGTCGTCGGGCATGACTCCGGCCAGCGACGCTCCGAAACTACCGATGCCAAAGGTGAGCGTGTTGCTGATCCCATAGCCAAGGCTTCGTCGATGAGCCGGGACGAATTGGGCCACCAGACTGTTGTAAAGTGGCTGTTGCATAAACAACACCAGCGACACCGCCGCGGCAGCCAGCAGCCGCCAGAGACCTTGGGCCACACCCATGCCCAACAAAAGCGGCACCAAGGCGGCCAGCACGCCGGTCAGTTGGCGCTCCAGTCGCCCGGCTCGCCCCAGCCGTCCGGCCAGATATTGTCCAAGCATTCCCACCCACAACGCCCCAGAAGCCGCGAAGTTGCGAAGCGAACCCGCCTCAAGCCACGAAATCTGCTCGGCCAGCGGGTCAAAATATCGCGGCAAAAAGGTCAAATAGCCCGCATAAATCATCCCGCCCACCGAACCGGAAAACACCAACAAGGCAAACGCTCCCCAGCGGGCCGAGTCTGAAGAAACCGCGGAAGCCTGCTCAGGTGCAGATCGGCCGTGGGAGTCGTCCAGCACCCACCACAACACCCCAGCCAACACCACCCCCGGAACCGCTAACAAGCTCAAATAGTGCCTCCAAGAGACAAAGCTCAAACACACTCCGGCCACCAGCGGACCCAAGGCTATGCCCAGCGAGCCCATCACCCCGTGCAGCCCCAGAGCCCGAGGGCGCTGCCCCGCAGATGCCTGGAGGGAGATCAACGCCAATCCGGCCGGATGATAGATGCTGGCCAAGGTGCCCATGACCAGCATCAGCCCGAACATCGTTCCCAGCGACTCCACTGCTCCGACCGCCACGCTGGCCAAGGCATAGCCCACCAGGTAAACAATCAAAAGTCGCCTGGCTCCATAGCGATCCACCAGCCATCCGGCCACGAATGCTCCCAGCCCAAACGGCAAACGCCACGCATTGCCCAAGTAGCCCATCTGTTGCTTGCCCACCCCAAACTCCTCGGCCACCAACTGCTCCACGCAGGGAAAAGCCTGCTCATAGACATGCACCAAGGCATGGGCGCATGAGACCAGCAAGACCAACCTCCAAGTGTGGGGGGGCAAGCGGGAGCTGCTCATCGGGAAGCCTCAATCCAGCGTTGGAGCAGTTGCCAAGGCCGGGCATGTTGGAGAGCGTCTTGGGCGGTTTGGACTCCGTGTTTCAAACTGTCCACGGCCCCGGCCACCCACAAGGCCGCCGCAGCATTGGCCATCACCACCGCGGCAGCCGGATCTTCCAGGTGGCCCTGCAATATGGCCCGAACCCGCTCCGCACTTTCCTCAGGACCCTTGACGCAAAGCTTGCGGCTTTCCACGCGAGGCAGTCCAAACTCCTCTGGCTCCCAGCAAAGTTCCCGCACCTGCCCCCCTTCTATCAGACTTACCTGGTTGGGAGCCGCCAGGGAGATTTCGTCCATCCCGTCCTGGCTATGGACCACGGCGGCTCGTCGGGTTCCGAGTCGCCGCAAGGCTTCGCCCACCAAAGGGCGAAGCTCGGCTCGGCCCACTCCCACCAGTTGAAAACACGCTCCGGCCGGATTGGTCAAAGGACCCAGAAGATTAAACACCGTCGGCACGCCCAGCTTGCGCCGCACTGGGGCCACATGCTTCATGGCCGGATGAAACACCGGAGCAAAGCAGAAGCAGATTCCCAAGGTGTCCAGCAGTTCCCCACAGCGTTGGGGGGGAAGCTCCACCCGCAGCCCCAAAGCTTGCAACACATCGGCCGAACCGGATCGGGAGCTGACGCTGCGGTTGCCGTGCTTGGCCACGGGCACTCCGCAGGCAGCCACCACCACGGCAGCGGCGGTGCTGATGTTGAGCGTTCCGGCTCCGTCCCCCCCGGTGCCGCAAGTGTCCAGGATTTCAGAAGTTTTGGTCGGCACGCGCAGCATCAGCCGCCGCATGGCCTGGGCCGCACCTACCACCTCCTCGACCGTCTCCCCCTTGAGACGCAAGCCCATCAAAAACAGCCCTATCTCCCCCTCCTGGCATCGGCCCAACATGATCTGCTCCACCGCCCAGGCGGTCTGTTGGGCCGAAAGGTCCTCGCCGGCTGCCAAATGGCCTAGAATTTCTTGGAGTACCAAGGTCATGGTTTTGTTGGGGTAAAGTCCCGATGGTTTGACGAAATCCTTCCTCCTTGGCCGCAAAGGCCGCTGTTCAGCATACGCACTTCCCCCTGGCCCCAACAACCGGGTTGGCCCGTCCGGTCCCCACAGGCAAGCCCATGGCACTTCCTCAAAAAGGGAAAACCTTATGGAACCACGCCCTCTGAATCGCCTGACCCGCCCTTGTGTTCGCACTGCGTTGCCTGGTCCTCGGGCCCGCGAGGTGATCGCCCGGGATCAGCAGGTGATTTCGCCTTCTTACACTCGGGCTTACCCTTTGGTGGTGGAGCGGGCCAGCGGGTGCTGGGTGCAGGATGTGGACGGGAATGTGTTTTTGGACTTCACGGCCGGAGTGGCCGTGGTGGCCACCGGACATGGGCACCCGCAAGTGGTAGAAGCCATAGAGGATCAAGCGGCCCGGTTCGTCCACATGTGCGGTTCGGATTTCTACTACGAAGTGCAAGTCCAACTGGCCGAGAAGCTGACCCAACTTGTGCCCGGCCCGGGACCTTATCGGGTGCTTTTTACCAACAGTGGCACCGAAGCTGTGGAAGCGGCGGTGAAACTTGCCCGTTGGCACACCCGGCGACCCGCCCTGGTGGCTTTCCACGGAGCATTTCACGGTC
>JAJRRR010000121.1 GCA_024279285.1 Planctomycetota bacterium | reverse complement strand
CCCCGACCCCTTGCACCGCACGCCCACCAGGTGCTTGCACGTCCCTTCCACCGCGCCACTGCCCACCGGCAAACCCAACGCCCGATAACGCGGATAGTCGATCCGACGGCTGTTGTGCCGAAGATACACCGCCAACCGACGTAACGCCTCCCGCTTGCTCCGGCTACGCAAATCGCTTCCGCTGCTGCTGCACCGCCCGAAGTGTGCTACGCCACTGACCCTGCTGCAACTCCTCCAACCGCGCCTGGCACCAGGCCTTCGACTCCGCACTCCCTTCCCCAAACACCTCCCGGGCCGTCTCGTGGACCTTCTGGCTCAGGTGGTACCAGTCCAACACCTGGATCGCTTCCGGAAAGTGCAACTCGGCCAGATCCCAAAGCCACCGCGCCCCGTCCCCCAAAAACACCTTCTGCTCCGCCTCCCCGTAGCCCGCCTCGTAGGCCACCTGCACCAACTGCCGGCCAAACGTGTCCACGTCCTGAAACCGGGCGAAACTCCTGCGTTTCTCCCAACCTTCTTCCCCCTCGCCCAAACAAACCTGACCCACGCGAATTTCTCGCCACTGCCCTTCGGCGTGGATCATCGTCCCGTCGGCGTACACCACCGCCTGACGCCAGGACTTGCCGGTGGTAGGCAACGGCTGCGGGCAGGGGCCGCTGTGCCGCTGGTGGAACTCCTCGCGACGCCGGTCCCCCGCCTCCAGCAGCCTTTCTCCGGCCGTGGCCGAAATGGCCTGAATCCGCTCCTTGCTCAACCGCACGCCGTAGTCCTCACGCAGAAACTTTTGCACCTGCTCCCCGGAAATCCAGGCCATCAGGCGGCAAGCCAGCCTCGCCAGGGGGCCGCTCACCCCGTGCGGGCCAAAACTCAATCGCCGCCCGTCCGGGTAGTAATCCTGTTGGCAGCCCTCGCAACGCCAACGCGGATGGTGGTAGTGGACTACTCCCAGCGTCGTCTGCACCTGGCGGTGGACCCGGCCTCGGTGTCGCAGTTTTTGCTGGCACCGGGGACACGACTCGGGTTTTTCGCTGGGCTTGGCCTCCTTGGCCCAATGGGAAAAGGTTTGGTGGGCCAGTTTTTGTACATCCTGGTGGATGATTTGTTCGGCTTTCTCGCAGTCGGCCAGCTTCTCGGGCAAGGAGTCGATCATCTGGTCCAGCATGGCGTGGAGTTGCTCTCGGCGGGCGGGAGGGATTACACTCATGGTCAACTCCTTTCGGGTTGTCATGAGGAAAGGGAAAAACAAACACACTCATGACAACCCATTTTTCACATCTTGCCCAATCGCGCAACAGAATTTCAGCCGCACCCAAATCGTGGGGCAACGCCCGCCACTGGCAGCCGGTCCGGACCACGTACAGGATCGCGTTGACGATTTCTCGTGGATTGGTGGGTTTTCGGCCGCGTTTGGCTGGTCTGGGCAGCAAGGGACGAATCATCTGCCATTGCTCGTCGGCCAGATCGCTGGGATAATGCTTCCTGTTCATGGTTGCGACTCCGTCTTCCGTGACTGATCTCGTGGAAAAACGGAGTCGTAACCTTTTTCCGCCTTTCAGGCAATTTCGGGACAGGCTCTTAGTCCCAGCGGAGCCACTTGGGGAGCCAGCGCTGCCAGAAGGAATCGCCTTGGTTTTCTTGTGGTGCCGGCTTGTTCTGTTTGGCGGCCGAGTCTTGGGGAACGGCTCGGGGAGTG
>JAJRRR010000120.1 GCA_024279285.1 Planctomycetota bacterium | reverse complement strand
TAAGTTGCCGGCGCGGGGTGCAGCCCTGAAGTGGACTCCCCCCTATCCCGCCCGCGGGCCATCGCAAGCTCACTGATTCTGTTTCTGATCCCACGAAGCATCAGGGGAGTGTTCGTCCAGGTTCCGGTTGGGCCAGGGCCAAGTGTTCTAGCACCTTTTGCAGTCCAAACACAGCCCGAGCTAAGCGGTCCAGGTCCAGCTTGTCGGGAGTGTCTTGGGGGGTGTGGTAGTAGGGGTTGCGAAACGGGGCGGTGTCGGTGACCATTAGGGCCGGATAGCCTTCTTGCCAAAAGGCCCAGTGGTCCGACCAGCCCACGCCCGGGATCACTTCCGGCAACGCGGCTGCTTCGGAAGGCAATCGGGCATGCTGGCGAAACACTCCTACCACCTCGGCCACCAGCTTGCGAGAACCCAGGTTGCCCACAAACCCCAAGAAGTTCCCCTCCGACGGATACAGCAGCCCAAAAGGCATCGGATACTGCTGCGTGCCCGGCTCGTCCCGATAGTAGCCGATCGTCTCCAGGCTGAGCATGGCCACGATCTTCTCGTTTCGCTCCGCACACGCTTGAGCGTAGCGCCATGAGCCCATGTGTTGGGTCTGAAAATACGGCGGTTCCTCGTTCACAAACCACACAAACCGCAGCGTGCGTTGGGGCTCAGCTTGCACAAATCGGCCAGCTAGGGCCAGCAGGGCCACCACGCCCGTGCCGTTGTCATCGGCCCCAGGACAGCCGGGCACAGTGTCATAATGAGCACCAACGACCACAATTTCTTCCTTCCTTTTCCGGCCTGGTAGCTCTACCCACAAGTTGGCACACGGCGAGCCGTTTACCGCGTACTCTTGCTGATGTACGGTTGGATAACCGAGCTGTTTGAGCCTTTGGACGATCCACGCCCGGGCCTGAGCCAAAGCCTCGGGTTCTTGGAGACTGCGAGGGCCGATCTGATGACACAGCACCTCCAGGTCCTGGGCCATTTGGTCCCGATAGCTTCGCTCCTGGGGAGTCAAAGGAGGTAAAGGTCCTTGGAAGCTCTTGCCCGGGAAGAACATGGTGTACCAGATCCCTCCTGCCACGAGCCCTGTGGCCGCAATCCACAACAGCATCCGCATCCTATGCCATTTTGGGGCAGGAACCCAGAAGCGGCGGTGGTGACTACTGCCAGTGGAGCGCATGGATTGCAAGATCTATGGGATTTGGCACGGCCCGGGCCTCTTTTCTCTCCACATGACGCCAAGGGAGCAAACAAGCCAGCAGACCGGCGCAAGCGAAGTTGGCCGGGTTTTGTCCGCAGGCTTCCACTACTGCATGAAAGAATCAACCGGCCAAGCCTCCCGCTCCGAGGAGGTAAGGCCGTGGAGGTGCTCTGCTCTCAGGGGGTGGTTAGAACTTGGGCACCTGCACGCACAACACATGCAGCTCAAACACGCTGGGTGAGCGTCGTCGCCCTCCTCGGCCGGGGCGACCTTGACGCTGGTTGCCTGAGGAGGGCTTGGGATAAATTAACACATCCACAGACAAATAGTGGTCTCCTTGGTCGTTGAACATCTCCAACCACATGCTGTTGCGGAAGCTTCCCTGGAATTTGGCTCCGCGTTGGAAGGGACGAGCTACGGTCTTCAAAGCTCCTTTGCGTTCCAAGCGGACATAATGCACGGCCAGGGTGGGCCAGTGCTCCTTGTCGCCCAGTCCGGCCGAGAGGTCTTGCGGAAGCTGGCAATGGTACTGGGCTTTGACTTCATAGTTGCTGGGGATGCGAATTGGGAGCGATTTCAGATCGGCCCGACCAGGACTTTGCACTCCTGACTGAGAGAACCGTTGACACAGGTGATAGATCAAATCTTCAACGGCGTCGTTCCACTGGAGGCGGACATCGCCGCCTTGTTTGTTTTGATTGTTGTTGGACGAGCCGCCGAATCCCCCAAAACCGGCACCGAAGCTGAAGCCCCCACTGTTTTGCTTGGCGTGGCGTTGCCCGGGGCGGGGATTTTTGTCGTCTCGGGGGGTTCGGGGTGCCTGACGCACCAAAATCAGCCACCCTGGATCGGCTACTTCAAATTGACTCCAATCTTTTCCCTTCCAGGGGTTGGGGCCTTGTTGCCAGTGCTGTTGGAGCAGCTCGGCCACGGCTTGGCGAACGGGAGGAAAGGGGATCACCGCGGCCAATTGCAACAAGCTGGGCCGCATTGCCAACGACTGCTGCGATCGCACCTGTTTGGCCACAAAGTTGATCAGCTCCGAACTCCAAAGATGACCGACCACCTGGCCGACCTGTTCCCGAGTGAGCCGTTTCACGGTAGCGTTAGAACCGGTTCCTGCGGACGAAGCTCCTGGCATGCCTGGTCCAAGCCCTCCGGGTCCTCCAAGTCCTGCACCGGGAAATCCTCCTGCTCCGGGGCCTGGAAACCCACCAGACCCTGCTCCTGGGAAGCCACCCAAGCCCGGCCCAGCCCCTCCAGGGGCGGCCATCTGAAGCGGATTGCCTTGCTTTTGTGAGGACTTGAGGGGCACTCCCATGCCTTGAGCCAAGCACTGGCGTCCGTACTCGGCCAGGAGGCTTTCTAGTTGGATTTGTTGTTTTTGTTCAAGCACCTGGGCCACATAGAGGGCCACTTGGGCTTGGACCAGTTCGGGCTTGGGCTGCAAGAGGATGGGCAAGAGGGTTTTGCGCACTGCCTCGGGCAACTTCTTCCACCGCTTGGCCAACTGAATCAGGGCCGACATGGGAAGTTTGCCCTTGGCCTGTTGCAAAGCCAGTTGCTGAAGCTGCGAGGCGGAGAGGGCTTTTTCGTCGTCGGGATCTTCGGGCCGGAACTGCTCTGGATTGAGCACGCAAGCCAGGAGCAGTTCGCGGTGTTTGGGACGAGAAGACTTGGCCAACTCCAGGATCAAAGCTCCGATGACTGTGCGTTGTTCGGCAGCGGTTTCTTGTTCTCCTTTAAGCAGCTTCAAGATGGCCAGTTGAGCTTCCGAGGTGGTGTTGGTGACCAAAGCGTGCAAGAGGGCTTGGGTAACGGCGTCGGCCTTTGGCACCGATATGCCTGCGGTTCTTCCTCCGAACCCGGGCATCATTCCACCAGGGCCGCCGGGTGCCATCCCTGGTCCCATGCCTGGTCCCAGCCCAGGACCGGCTCCCAACCCCGGCCCGGTTGCATCGGGTCCGGCTCCTGGTCCCATTTCAGGGCCCATTCCAGGACCCATACCAGGCCCCATCCCCGGTCCCATGCCTGGGCCCATCCCAAAGCCACCAAATCCTCCAGACTGGGGCTTCATAGCCAGCAGCTCCACCCACAGTTTGGCCCATTCGGGGCTGTCTTGGGATTTTCGGGCGCGGAGCTGAATGGCTTTGGGGAGCTTGGGATGATTGTGTTTTCGTGCGGCTTTGAAGTCTTTGGGTTTCCAGTCTTGGAGTTTTTCTGGCAGTTTAGGGGCTTTGGCCTGAGAGCCGCCGGGTCCCATGCCCGGTCCCATCCCCGGCCCCATGCCAGGTCCCATGCCTGGACCCATCCCGGGCCCCATTCCGGGTCCCATCCCTGGTCCCATGCCTGGACCCATCCCCGGTCCCATGGCTCCTCCTGCGCCGGGGCTTCCGGCTCCACGGGGAGCTCCCGACTTGGAACCACTGCTGCTTGGAGATTTGCTCGCCGTGGAAGAGCTGGCGGACTTGGTCGTTGAGGAGCTGCTGCTAGCAGCAGGTTTGGAGCTGGAATTTTGGGCGGTTTTGCTGTCGCTTTTGCTGCCGCATCCGGAGGTGCCAATCAAGAAAACACTTCCCAAAACACCCAAGAAAATCCAACAATGCCAAGCCCACCCAAACCGGCACTTTGCACAGACCACGGCTGTTGCCTCCCGTGTGAGGTCATGTCTTCCATTGCCCCGAGTGCTTCAAACCAGATCGTACCACGCCCAGGGGGTTTTTGCCAATCCAATTTGAAGTTCAGTGCCGCGTTCGGACTAGATCACACTCCCCCTGCTTGCTATGTTGAAGAATCTTAACAGTATTCATTCAGACTGACTTTTCCCTGGGAACTTTCAGCGCAAGGAATTGACGATGATGTTGGCTCACTTGACTGCGGTAGAGGGGCCGGTGCTTTGGGCCGTGTTTGCTTTGGGCGTGGTAACCGGAGTGGCTTTGGCTCGGCTGGTTCAGGCCCTGTGGCGACGCTTCGGATCCTAGGATTCCCCCCGGTGCCCCCTGCGGCCTTGGAAAAGATGACTGCCCAGTATGACCAAGGTGGGCTGAAGTTCCAATATCCGGAAAACTGGACTGTGGACGAGCAGTCCGGTCCGGTGCACTCCGGGGGGGTGTATATCGTCGGCCAAAACTACACGGTCACGGTTAACGGCCCTGAGGGGGCTTTCTGGATGGCCACGCGTTGCCAGGGCCAAGAACCCCAAGCCTTGGCCCGGGCTGCCCTGGATGCCCTACGCCAAGACTATCCCAAGCTGGACGCCGAACCAGTGGAGGAGCACATCGCAGGGCATCGGGTTTGGGGATACGATGTGGACTTTTTCTGCCTGGATTTTGTCAACTCCTCGCGGATTCGGGCAGTGCGCATCCCCCAGGGAGCTGTGCTGGTGATGTATCAGGCCGAAGATCGTCAAATGGAAAAACTCCAACCTATCTTCCAAGCCATGACAACCAGCCTGCTGGAGAACCTGCCGGTGGTCAAATCCGCGCTTTGGCCACCGCAAAACCCTTCTTGGAAAGGCTAGTCCTCTGGAACCAACAACCGACGCAAGGCATCCAGGAGCACCCCTTCCACCTCAGGAGCGGTTCGGGAGACTCGGGAAGTTTCGTACCCCCCTTGGGAATAAGCCACCTGGGTGCCGATGTACCCCGGCCCATAGTCTCCATAGGCCGCCATGCAAACCATAGCCTGAGGGCACATCTGTTGGGCGGCTAGTTGGTACTCTACGAACAACTCCCCTGGCATGTGAACCAGACGCACGGGTCCCAGTTCCAACACGCTTAGCGTGATTTGGTGTCCTTGTTGGCAGCGCTTGAGCCAGGCCAGGTCTCGGGCGGCACGGAGGCGTTCCCGGGTGGAGAGCTTTTCGTTGCGCAGTTGAGCCCAAAGTTGGTCCTCTTGCAAAGTTTCGCGTCGCGGAGGCAGGGCTACCTGAACTGTGCGCCAGCGAAGCTGGGAAGCTTGCACAGGCACGCGCTGGGCCAGAGCCTGGTGCCATGCTCGGGCCATGCCGTCGGCCAGCCGTCGGGCCAGGAGGGGGCGCATTCGGCGCGAACCGTCGTTGTACTTCCCTGCAGCTACATTGCCCCCGGCCCCATTGAAGTGAATGTGCAAAGCCTCCGGCACGGCTTGCTGGCGCCACATTCGGGCCATGCCCACAAAGTCCGCGCTCACGCCCCCTTGGCCGTAGTAGCT
>JAJRRR010000119.1 GCA_024279285.1 Planctomycetota bacterium | reverse complement strand
GCTCATCATGTGGAACCGGGGATTTGAAGTACCCCACGAAGAAACCTACCACGCCATAGAGGCTCCCAATGGAGAGCTTGGGTTTTATCTGGTGGGAGATGGCACGCCTCGGGCCTATCGGGCTCGCTGTCGCCCCCCGTCGTTTATCCACTTTGCCCTCTTTCCCCACCTGATCCGAGGGCACACGCTCAGTGATGTCGTGGCAGTGCTAGGCAGCCTGAACATCATTGCCGCTGAGCTAGACCGATAACGCTTTTTCCATTCGAGGACTCCCAAACCATGTCCAACGGCAAAGTTTCCCAAGAACAACCAGCCCGGGTGCTCACCCCGGAAATGATTGATGAAATCCGCAGCTATTTTTCGCGCTATCCCACACGCCAGGCCGTCACTTTGCCGGCGCTTCATGTGGTGAACCGCCATTTGCGTTGGGTGCCTCCGCAAGCGGTGGAGGAGATTGCTCAATTGTTGGAACTGCCCCCTGCCCAGGTGCAGGACACGCTTAGCTTTTATGGCTTTTTCCGGCAGGATGCTCCGTGTGGTCAGGTGAGGGCCTGGGTGTGTCGGTCCATCAGTTGTGCCCTTCGGGGCGGCGAGGAGTTGCTGGAACACATGTGTCGCCGTTTGGGCATCCGGCCCGGTCAAACCACCCCCGATGGAAAGCTCACCTTGGAGTTTGCCGAATGTTTGGGAGCATGCGAATACGCTCCTTGCATGCTGGCCGGAGAAGAGCTCCACAAGTGCATGACGACCGAAGACGCCGATCGGTTCCTGGAGTCCCTGGGCGTGCAAGTGGTTCAAGAGAGTGCTTCCCAAAAGTGAGGTTTTCCCACACGAAATTGCCGACCAGGAGTGCAGCCGTGGCTGAGTTTGAGCCGGTGTTGTTGGCCAATGTGGGCAAGCAGGAGAGCTGGACGCGCCGGGTGTATGAACAAAACGGCGGCTACCAGGCTCTGCGCCGCGTGCTGAAAACCATGACGCCCCAAGAGGTGGTGGAACTGGTAAAAGCCAGTGGGCTTCGGGGCCGCGGCGGGGCTGGATTTCCCACCGGCGTAAAGTGGTCCTTCTTGCCCAAAGATCACCCCGGGCCCGTCTATTTCTGCCTCAACGCCGACGAAAGCGAACCGGGTACCTTCAACAACCGCATCCTCATGGAGCACGATCCCCATCAGGTGTTGGAAGGAACCATCATCTCGGCCTATGCCACCGGAGCGTCGGTCGTTTATATCTATCTGCGCTACGAGTATCCCTTGTGCCTCAAGCGACTCCAGCAAGCCATCGACGAGTGCTACGAGGCAGGCTACTTGGGTCGGGACATATTGGGATCGGGGTTCTCGCTGGATGTGTACATTCATCGCGGAGCGGCAGCTTACATCTGCGGGGAGGAGACCGGGTTGATAGAGAGCATAGAGGGGAAACGGGCCTGGCCGCGGATCAAGCCGCCTTTCCCAGCAGTCCAAGGCGTGTTTGGCAAGCCCACTGTGGTCAACAATGTAGAAACGGTGGCCTGTGTCACTCACATCGCCGCCCGAGGTGCCGAGTGGTTCAAGTCCATCGGTGTGCCGGCGGACCCGAACAACCCACGCGATGCCGGCAGCTATGGACCCAAGCTCTATTGCCTCTCCGGCCATGTCAATCGGCCCGGCTGCTACGAAGCCCCCTTGGGCATCACTTGCCGAGAGCTGATTGAGCACTTTGGCCAAGGGGTGTGGAAGGGTCGTCGGGCCAAAGCAGCCATACCGGGCGGGATCAGCATGGGACTCCTGACCGCCCAGGAGCTAGACACTCCCTTGGACTTCTCCTCGCTTCAGAAAGTAGGTTGCCTGGGCTTGGGCACGGCTGCCGTGGTGGTGATGGACGAAACGGTGCGGATCATTGACTACCTGTACAACTCCTGTCGCTTCTTTGCCCACGAAAGCTGTGGGCAATGCACGCCTTGTCGGGAAGGCACAGCTTGGGCCTTGAGGATCGTGGACCGCATCCGCCGAGGCCGAGGCCGATTGGTGGACCTGGACATTTTGCTGGAAATCGGCAACACCATTGGAATCATCCCCGGCACGACAATCTGCGGCCTGGCCGATGGAGCCGCCTGGCCGCTGAAAAACGCCATCACCAAGTTCCGCCAAGAACTGGAAGATTTCATACGACGCACCAATCCCCAAGGCTACATGCAGTCCGATCCTGTCCCCCTGGAACTGCACACCCTGGAACACTGATCCTTGAACCTGTTGCCAAAAAAAGGGACGCCTATGGCCACAGTGATCGTCGATGGCAAAGAAGTGCAACTGCCTCCGGATCGGCAGCTCAACGGCATAGAAGCTGCCCGACTGGCGGGGGTGGAGATTCCCCACTACTGCTGGCATCCGGGGCTGAGCGTGGTGGCCAGTTGTCGGATGTGCCTGGTGGAGTGCGGCACGCGGGACCCAAAAACCGGCCAGGTGCGCATGATGCCCAAGCTCGTGCCGGCTTGCCAGACCCCAGCCCGAGATGGAACCGTCTTCATCACCAACAGCGAAAAAGTGCGCCATGCCAGGGCGTTTGTCCAAGAAGCCCTGCTGATGGACCACCCGATTGATTGTCCCATCTGCGACAAGGCCGGAGAGTGCTACCTTCAGGACTACTACTTCCAGCACGGCCAGCCGCGTCGTCGGGCGGACTTGAACCCGTTTCATAGTCGCAAGCGGGTGCTGGGGCCCACGGTCGTTTTGTTCGTAGATCGCTGCATCATGTGCTCCCGATGCGTGCGGTTCTGCCGCGAGGTGGCCGGCACTGGCGAACTGATGGTCGTGCAACGAGGGGCCAAAGAAGAAATCGATGTGTTCCCCAACCATCCGCTGGAAAACAAACTCTCCGGCAATGTGGTGGAGCTTTGTCCGGTGGGAGCATTGGCCGATCGGGACTTTTTGTACAAACAGCGTGTGTGGTTCCTGCGCTCTCACCCGGGTATCTGCACCGGGTGCTCGGCTGGATGCAACATCTGGATTGACGAAAACCAGGACCGCATCTACCGGCTGCGTGCCCGGGAAAACCCGCATGTGAATCGGTGGTGGATTTGTGATCCGGGCCGCTATGGGTTTCATCATGTTCACAGTCCCAAGCGATTGGTGGGCTTTCAACTCCGCAAAAGTCCGGACTCTCCGGCGGAAGAACTCACTTGGGAACAAGCTCGGGAACAGATTCTCTCTTGGGCCCAACAGGCTTCCGGAGCTGCTGCTGTGCTTTCGCCCCACTTGACCGTGGAGGAAGCCTACCTGCTTTGCACCTGGATGCGTCAGGTGGATCCCAAATCCCTGTTGGTCCTGGGCCCGGTGCCACGCCAGGGGGAGGATGAGCATTTTCCTGGGGGATTTACGATTCGGGCCGAGAAGTGCCCCAACCGACGCGGCGTGGTGGAAGTGCTTCAACATTTTGGAGGTCTGGTCGGCCCCTGGGAAGAAAACCTTGGCCAGTTGCTTTCGGCCTCGCCAGGGCTGCTTTGGGTCTCTGGGGGGTACAAGACCGACTGGATTTCCACTGCCGAAGCCCAACAGCTACGCGCGGCGGCTCAACACCTGGTGCTTCAGGACTTGTTCCCCTCGCCGCTTTCCCAGGTGGCCGACCTGGTGCTGCCAGGAGCAGCGTTTGCCGAAAAAAGCGGAAGCTATGTCAACCACGCGGGACGGTTGCAATGGGCCCCTTGGGCCATTCGCCCCCCGGTGGGTGCCCGGCCCGAAGGGCAAGTGTACTGGGAACTGTTGAGACGCCCCGGGCTTTATCAGCCCCAGGAAGTCCTCCAAGAGCTGGCCGATCAAGTGGTGGCCTTCCAGGCCGTGGTCGTGCCCGTCCCCCAAACAGGCATAGACTTGCACTTGCCCCTTTTGGCTCAACAGCCAGCCGAAACCAGAGGAACCCAAGCATGAACTTCCTGCAAAGTTTCGCCAACTCCACGAACCCTTGGCCCCGAAACAACGCAACTTCCAAACCAAACCAACGACCCTTTGCCTCCAGAACAACCTGACAAGTGGCAAGCCATGACTGCCTTGGTTTTGAAATCCGTGGTGCTCATCACCGGCTTGATGCTGGCGGTGAGCTATTTGATCCTGCTGGAACGGAAGGTGGCTGCGTGGATTCAGGACCGCCGGGGGCCCAATCGGGTGGGAATCCCTTTGACCCGAGTGCGCTTGTTCGGGTTGGGCCAGCCGATCGCCGACGGACTGAAGTTCATCTTCAAAGAGGAGTACACGCCAAGCCATGTGGATCGGGCCATGTTCCTCGTGGCTCCGGTGGTGATTCTCACTACCGCGCTGGCCACTTTTGCCGTGATCCCTTTTGGAAGTGTGGTTCCAGTGGGTGGAAAGCCCGAGCCACTGGTCGTGGCACCAGGCGTGAATGTCGGCATTCTCTATGTGTTTGCCCTCTCCAGTGTGGCTGTGTACGGGGTGATCCTGGGCGGTTGGGCCAGCAACAACAAGTACAGCTTCCTGGGAGCCATGCGTAGCAGTGCTCAACTGATCGCCTACGAAATCCCGCTGGGACTGGGCATCTTGGGCCTGGTACTTTTCACTGGCACTTTGCGGCTGGACACCACGATTGAGCTTCAGGCCCGAAGCGGAGTATGGCTGCTGCTTGTGCAGCCGATGGGATTTTTGGTCTTTGCCGTGGCTGCCTGTGCCGAAGCGGCCCGATTGCCCTTTGACCTGCTGGAGTGCGAGCAGGAACTGGTCGGGGGCTACCACACCGAATATGCCGGCATGAAGATGGCCTTGTTTGCCATGGCCGAGTTTTTGCACATGCTCACCGCCAGCGTGTTGATCGTGGTGTTGTACTTGGGCGGGTGGCACTTTTGGGGCCTCACAGGCTCAGGAAACCTGATCTCCTGGCCCCAGGCCCTGCTGCGCGTGGCGGTGTTTTGGGCCAAGGTGATGCTGGTGGTGTTGGCCTTCATGGTCATTCGCTGGAGCTGGCCGCGGTTTCGGTTTGACCAACTGATGAACTTGGCCTGGAAGGTGATGGTCCCCCTGGGACTCGTGAACCTGGTGGCCACGGCCACAGTGGCCCAATTTTGGCCCCAGGGATGGCGGCAGCATCCTTGGGCGGTGGCTGGGATCATGTGGGCGGTGAGCCTGGCCACTGTGGCGCTTTGGGCTTTGGTTTCCCCCGTGGGATCCCAGGCCCAACAACGCCGGGGACCCGATGAGTTCTCCATGCGACGCGTGGAGGCCACCTCCTGAAAGCCCTCGCCAGTTCCCGGACTTGTAATCCCCCTGCACAAAGAGCCTGCAAGCCATGAAACCAGATGATCCGGCTATCCGTTGGGTACAAATGCCCTCCTTGGGCCTTAGTGGCAGAATGTATCTGCCCTTGCTCTACCAAGGGCTCACTACCACCCTGCGCCACATGTTTTCGCCCAAGGTGACCCAAGAGTATCCCGATGTGGAGCCTAAGATTGACAATCCCTTGATTTACCGTGGGGTGCATCGGCTCAATCGGGACGAGCAAGGTCGGGTCAAGTGCGTGGCTTGTTTCTTGTGTGCTACGGCCTGCCCAGCCCATTGCATTGACATCGTGGCAGCCGAAAGCCCCTGGCCGGATCGGGACAAGTATCCGGAAAGCTTCGTCATTGACGAGCTTCGCTGTATCTATTGCGGAATGTGCGAAGAAGCCTGTCCGGTGGATGCCATCGAACTGACGAGCCTTTACAACCTCACCGGCCGAAGCCGTGAGGAGATGTTTTTCGACAAGGAAAAACTGTTGAGCGTCTATGACCAAACCAAAGACAAGGAACCTTCGTTGATGGAACGGGCCAAACGGGAATCGGCAACCAGCTCGGCCCAGGAGGAAAAGGCTCCCATGCAGTCCGAGTAGCCGTGGTGATGGTCCAGATTGCCGATCCCAAACCAACAACGCAAAACCTGAACGACACGACCCCAGCGTGAAGGAGTCCGACGGATGACCACATGGCTGGTGGTAGGCTCGCTGGTGTTGGGAGCGGGAGCCTTGTGGCTTTTGCTCCCTCGGGGTCGTCGTGCCGGCCGGAGCTTGGGGACTTTGTTGGGCACGATTGCCCTGGGTTTGCTTCTGGCGGCTTTGGAGCCGTTGGGGCCAGGTTGGGCCACGGCACTGTTTTACCTACTGGCGGCCATGACGCTGGTTTCGGCTGTCTGCACCATATCGTTTCGAAACCCGGTGTATTGTGCGGTGTGGTTTGGGCTTACTCTGTTGGGCACCGCAGGACTGTTGTTCTTCCAGGGAGCCCAATTCCTCGGCACGGCCACAGTGATCATCTATGCAGGAGCCATTTTAGTGACCTTGCTGTTTGTGCTGATGTTGGCCAATCCTCGGGGTCAGGCCAGTTACGACCGTCGGGCCTGGGAAGCCCCGTTGGCAGCCACAGTGGGAGCTGCCCTGTTGGGCGTATTTCTCACGGGCATCTTTTCCGCTTGGCAAGTTGCTCCCCAGCCACAGTCCCTGGACGAGAAAAGCTACGCCTTGGCTCCCTTGGGAGCGGAGCTGTTTTCCAAGCATTTGATTGCGGTGGAGTTGGCCGGAACGCTGCTTTTGGCCGCACTGGCCGGAGCGGTGGCTGTGGTGGCTCAACATGCTCCACGCAATGCCCCCTTGGCCTCCTCCACGCAACCTACGCACTCAGCCCGATCCTCCACGCCTGAAGCACAAGTGCGATGATGGACTCCAAAGCTTTGCTGCTCAACATTCAAGTGGTGGCCGCAGCCCTGGTTTGCATCGGGCTGGTGGGGTTCCTCACTCGGCGGAACATGATCATCATGTTCCTGGCCGTGGAGATGATTTTGCAGGGAGTGGCTCTGAGCTTCGTAGCTTGGGGGCGCTACCACGGCTCTTTGGGCGGCCAGGTGATGGTGTTGTTTGTCATCACGGTGGCTGCATGCGAAGCAGCCTTGGCAATGGCTTTGGCCCTGATGCTGTTTCAGCGTCGCGGACACTTGGACACCGCAGCTTGCTTCGCCCTAGGCGAGCCGGACCAGGTGACCCAAGTGGCCGAAGAAGTCCTTCCCCAAGGCGAAGTGGAAGAGCCCGAGCCTCAGCCTCAATGGCCGCATCTGCCTCCAGCAGGTCGAGTCCCTCAACGCTCCCCCGAACAAGACGCCTACCGAAGCCATGTTTAACCTGGACACCCTGCTTGTCGCCGTTGTGGCTGCCCCGTTGGCGGCTGTGGTGATCACGGCTGCCTTGGGCCGGAAATGGCTGCGAGGACAAAGCCACTGGCCGGTGCTGGTGGCGGTGGCTGTCTCGCTGGCTTGCAGTGTGGGTCTGTGCTGGCAATGGGCCCAGCAGTTGCCTCCCACCTCCTTGGCTCAACAGGCCCACCCCGCAGACCACACGCCCCAACCCGCCAAGGGCCAAAAAAACTCCGAAGACCAGCCCAGCCCTACCTCCTTGGGTCGGGAACACATCCGAGTGCTTTGGCGCTGGGGGGCAGTGCAGGGAGCTTGGAACACCCCAGGGCTGGTGGTGGATGTGGCCTTGAGGATGGACACCCTCACCGGGCTGATGCTCCTGGTGGTTAATTTCGTAGGGCTGTTGGTCGTCCTGTTCTCCATCGGCTACATGCACCACGACCCAGGCTACTGGCGCTATTTCACCTACCTGGGTCTGTTTGTCTTCTCCATGAACATGCTCGTGTCGGTGTCCAACTTCGTGTTGCTTTATGTGTTTTGGGAAGCCGTGGGCTTGTGTAGCTACCTGCTCATTGGGTTTTGGTTCCATCGGCCTGCGGCGGCGGACGCCGGCAAAAAGGCGTTTTTGGTCAATCGGGTGGGAGATTTCGGGTTCGCCCTGGGTGTGTTCCTGCTCTGGAGTGTGTTGGGAACACTGAATTTTCACGATGTGGTGCTCTCCGATGGCACGGTGGTGCCGGGGGCGTTTGGGCAAAAGTGGCTTTCGGCCGCCTCGCCCTATGGAGGGGCTTGGGCATCACGCGTGGCCGTGGTGGTGGCTTGTTTGCTGTTGTTCCTGGGAGCCTGTGGCAAAAGTGCCCAATTTCCCCTGCATGTGTGGTTGCCTGATGCCATGGAAGGGCCCACCCCGGTCAGCGCCCTGATTCACGCTGCCACGATGGTCACCGCGGGAGTGTATCTGGTGGTGCGTTGTGCTCCGCTTTATCTGGTTTCCCAGTCGGCCCATTTGGTGGTGGCGTTCATCGGAGGGCTGACGGCTCTGATGGCGGCTTTCATCGCCCTGACCCAAACCGACCTGAAACGCGTGTTGGCCTACTCTACGGTGAGCCAGTTGGGCTATATGTTTTTGGCCTTGGGCACGGCCAGCTTTGCCGGACTGGTGGCCGGAATGTTCCACTTGTTCACACATGCGTTTTTCAAAGCGTTGCTGTTTCTGGGAGCAGGGAGCGTGATGCACGCCACCGGTGGGGTGATTGACATGACCCAATTCGGCGGTCTGCGCAAACGGCTCCCCTTGACTTACTGGACTTTTCTGCTGGGAGCTTTGGCCTTGGCCGGAATTGCGCCCCTGGCCGGTTTTTGGAGCAAGGATGCCATCCTGGCAGCGGTGCACACCCGAGCGGTGGAGAACCCCCTGGGCGAAGGCTACCTCTACACCACGCTATATTATGCAGCAGTGCTCACAGCCGGATTGACGGCGTTTTACACTTTTCGGGCGTTTTTCCTGACTTTTCACGGGCCAGAGCGTTTGCCCCAGGAGGCCCACGGCCATGCTCACGAAGGCCCCTGGACGATGACCGTGCCGCTGGTGGTGTTGTCCTTGGGAGCAGTAGGGGCAGGGTTTTTGGGCCCTTGGGTGCAGTCGTGGCTGGCCCATACTCCCTCCTTGGCTTTCGCTGCCCAACGGACCGGCTTGCCTCATGGGGAGTTCCACTGGTCGGTGGCCCTGACCAGCACCGTGGTGGCCTTGGGCGGTGTGGCTCTGGCCGCATGGCTCTATCTGGCCAATCGCCCCTTGTTGGAATCGCTGGCCGAAACTTTTCAAGCCGCGTTCCTCTATCAACTCTCCTACGCCAAGCTGTTCCTGGACGAGCTTTATGTGGCCCTGGT
>JAJRRR010000118.1 GCA_024279285.1 Planctomycetota bacterium | reverse complement strand
GGCCATGCGCAAGCTCACCGGAGCGATTGCCAAAAGCAAAACCTGCGTGATCTTCATCAACCAGATTCGTGAGAAGGTGGGCGTGATGTTCGGTAGCCCGGAGACCACCCCTGGTGGGCGAGCGTTGAAGTTTTATGCCTCCTGCCGCATTGATGTGCGGCGCATTGCCCAGATCAAGGAGGGAGACGAAGTGGTGGGCCAGCGGGTTCGGGCCAAGGTGGTCAAAAACAAAGTGGCCCCCCCGTTCCGAACCGCCGAGTTTGACATGCTCCATGATCGGGGCATCAGCTACGAAGCGGATGTGCTGGATTTGGCCGTGGCCCATCGCATCGTCGTCCGCTCCGGAGCCTGGTTCCGCTACGGGAAAGTTCAGTTGGGCCAAGGGCGCGAGCGAGCCCGGGCTTTCCTGGAAGAACATCCCGAGGTGGTAGAAGAACTGCGACAGAAAATCCTGGCCGCTGTGCGCCCCGAGGTGCTCATCAGTCCCGAAGAACCCTCTTCCGAAGAAACCCAATAAGCGCCCCGAAGAACGCAAATCCCAAGGCTCTCAGGAGTGGTCCCCGATCCTGGACTTGCCCAGGGTGATTCTGCCCGGGGAAGGCGGATGCGTAAGAAGCGACAGGCAGAAGGTACCCCTTGGAACAAAAGGACCGGTTTCCTGGTGTGCTCAATTGCCAACTCAAGCCGTCGCCTCTTTCCAAGCCCCGCACAGCGAGTCGGCAAGCAGGCCGGTTTTCTCCGCCCTGTTTGCGGTTTTTATTCTGGGAAGACCTGATGCACCACGAGCATGTTTTGCACTTCTCCTATTCGGGTGCCGCGGAGCATGACGATCAGGTCTCCCGGAGCCAGGTCGCCTTGAGCTAATCCTTGCCGTTGCAACTGTTGGCTCCATTGGTGACTGTTGGCCAGAGGCATTCCGCTCACCGGCACCACGCCCCAGCACAAACAGAGCTTGCGCAGCACATGTTCCTGATCGCTGGTGCCCAGCACAGGCACGGGGCTTCGTTGAGCCGCCAGGGCCAAGGCAGTGCGTCCCGAATGCGTGCCCACGCTGATCCAGCGTGCGTGGAGTCGTTGGGCCACTTGCACAGCCGCCCGAACCACAGCGTCAGTGATCGGCTGGACCACTGGGGATTGATCTTCGGCGCCCTTTCGTTGCAGGAGTTCCTGTTCGGTGGCTTGGGCAATCCGGCACATCATCTCCACGGCCCGAACCGGATAGCGACCCACGGCTGTCTCGCCCGAGAGCATGCAAGCATCTGCCCCGTCTAAAATGGCATTGGCCACATCGGTCACTTCGGATCGTGCGGGCAAGGGCCGATGTTGCATGGAGTCCAACATTTGCGTGGCTACGATCACCGGACGCTGAAGACGGTTGCACAGCCGGATGATGCGTTTTTGAACCACGGCCATGTGGGCCACATCGGTTTCCACGGCCAGGTCACCTCGGGCGACCATGACGGCGTCGGCGGCTTGGACGATGGAGTGGAGGTGGTCCAGGGCTTCGGGGCGTTCAATTTTGGCCACCACCCAAGCTTGTGAGCCCCACTGAACAAGCAGTTTGCGCAGTTGATGGACATCTTCGGCTGCCCGGACAAAACTCAGCCCGACCAGATCCACTCCGTTTTGGGCGGCCCATTGGGCATCTTGCACATCCTTGGGCGTCAGGGCAGGCACACCCAAGCGTACCCCGGGGAAGTTGATCCCCTGGCGGTCATACACCTTTCCCCCTTCCCGAACGCGGCACACCGCCTCGGTTCCGGTAAGCTCCTCCACCTCCAGGGCCACGGTGCCGTCGGCCAGCA
The DNA here is from genome assembly GCA_024279285.1 of Planctomycetota bacterium. Lineage (GTDB taxonomy): Bacteria > Planctomycetota > Planctomycetia > Pirellulales > S012-138 > S012-138. The sequence goes on along the minus strand of JAJRRR010000118.1, from coordinate 6,972 downwards.
GCACCCGGTCGCCTACACGCAAAGAGTCCAACACTTCCGGATGGGTCAGTTCCAGGTGGACTGGGATAGCTTCGTTCGGGTTCCGGGAGGCGTTTTCCTTTTGTCCACGACTCAGCACGACCTGGCTGTCTGGAATGAGTTCCATAGGGGAAGGGCCTGGGAGTCGGATGCGGATTTTGGGACCAGCCAGATCAGCCAACACGGCCACCACCTGGCCCAGTTCCTGAGCCACTTGGCGCACTCTGGCCAGGGTTTGGACATGTTGCTCCTGGGAACCGTGAGCCATGTTCAGTCGCACCACGCTCACGCCGGCTTGGATCAGTTGAGCAAGTGTGGCGTGGTCCCAACAAGCTGGCCCCAGCGTGGCCACAATCTTCGTCCGCGGACGCCCCGACCACATAGCAAAACTCCTTTTCCAAGACCCTTGGGACCAACATACCGGCTCTGGGCAAGAAGCAATACTCTCATTTCAAGAAGCCCCGAAGAATCTCCTGAATCCCAACATAGGAATGCCAGTGGACAGCAACCGGCAAAGGGCTGGGCAAGGTGCAAAGGGCACACGGCAAGTGCCGGAGGACCGTGCTGGCTACTGAAACATTGGGAATCAACTGGACTCTTTATGGCTCTGGTTGGAAGCGGACCACAACCCACTGGGACTGCATCCCTCGGGTGCGGACATAGCGTTGGTAGTGGGTGGGGAAGCCGTACTGGGGATCAAACCGGCATCGCAGCACGATCATGCTGGGGTCGGAGACGCCGAAGACTTTTTGGGACCGCTGGCGGTTTTCTAAATCGCGTTGCAGCACATCAAACAGTCCCGGCACGGACCAGTAGGCCCAACTGCGTCGGGGCAGAGGACCGCCAGGACGACGCTCCGCATGGACCACTTCCCCCTGCCGCACCTGCACCACAATGCGCTCTTTGGAGCCGTCGTCGGCATTGGGGTTGGTGGTTCCCAGGAGGATTTCCAGCGTGTAGCTATCGGGCCCGGAAGCTTTCCAGCGTTGTTGGGCTTGATGGAGTCGCTGGGGAGTTAAATCCGGCAAAGGCCGGCGCGTGGCCAGCACCCACACCACCAGACTCAACCCTGATCCCAACAATACTCCCAACGCCGCACTGGCAATCAGTGTGCTGGTGCGTCGTGGGGAAGAAGTTAGGCCCGAGTGGTCGTTCATGCTCCCCCCTGGGTTGTCCGCAAAAGTGATAGAGCCACCTCTTTTTATAATCTTTTCCTCGGGCCCTCAAAAACCCAAAGCTTCCCAACGCCCCGGCGCCCGCAACTTTCAAAGGGAGAGGTGAGCATCACCCAGGCTCCGGGGGTGGGTGTCAAGTCTCAGGCTCAGGGCAGGCCGCTTACGGAGCATTGCACCGGGGCGAGTTCGCAACTGGCCTTTTGGTCCAAAGGAGCGGCTTTTCATGCGTGGAAAGTCCTGGCTGACAGGGATAGACTGAATACAGAGCCTTGCCGTTGGCCTGAGCGAAGGCTGGGTTCTTTTGAGTGTGCAAGGAACCATCGGAACCGAGGGGCCGGTGTCGGGCTGGTAGCAGGGGTGGTCACCGCTCCGGGTGAGGAGCCTTGCGATGAATCTGCGTCAACTGGGGCCGTATGAGATCATCGGCCAGTTGGGCCGCGGGGGGATGGGCACCGTCTATCGGGCCAAAAACACCCACACCGGCGAGGAAGCGGCCATCAAAGTCCTCGTCGGCCCCCTGGCCATGGACGAAGGGTTCCGAGAACGATTTGAAGCCGAAATTGAAACCCTCAAAATGCTCCGCCATCCCAACATCGTTCGCCTGTTGGGATACGGCGAACAGGACGGCGTACTCTTCTACGCCATGGAGCTGGTAGAAGGAACCAGCCTGGATGTGGAAATCCGCAAGGGGCGTAAATTCACTTGGGAAGAAGTGCTCCAAATCGGCATTCAGGCGGCTCGGGGACTCAAACACGCTCACGATCGGGGGATCATCCATCGGGACATCAAGCCGGCCAACCTGATGCTCCGCCACGACGGAGTGTTGAAGATTTCCGACTTTGGAATCGCCAAGCTGTTTGGCAACACCGGGATGACATCAGCCGGAGGGGTGATTGGCACTGCCGAGTATATGTCCCCCGAGCAGGCCGACGGCAAACTGGTCAGTCATCGTTCGGACTTGTACAGTTTGGGAGCGGTGTTGTATTGCCTGTTTGCCGGACGGCCACCGTTTGTTTCCAAAAGCATTGCCGAAGTGCTCCAGATGCAGCGGTTCGCCACGCCCGAGCCCCTGCGGAGATTCGTACCGGATATTCCTGAAGAAATAGAACGCATCATCTTTGAGTTGCTGGAGAAGGATCCTCAGCAGCGCATTGCTAACGCCACTTTGCTGGCGCGACGATTGCAAGCCACACTCCACGGTCTCAAGCAACAGGAGTGGGAGCTTCAACAGAAAAAACAAGCCAAGTCCTCGCCAACTGCCGAAGGAGCTACCGTAGCTGCCGATCAGATCCCGGAAGGGGAAACGGCCGGGTTTTCCCTGTCAGGTTCTTCGCAAGGGGATCCGGAAGCCACGATTGCGGCCCCTTCTTTGTCTCAGGAGCCGAACGAACCGACTTTGGCTGCCACGGAAGTTTCAGCTCCAGGGAGCGAGGAGCCAACTGCGTTGGCTCCCACTCGTCCGGATACCCAATCCCCTGGGCTGCAACAGGAAACCCAGGCAGCCACGGCTGCCGCGTCTTCGGGCACTTCGGTCCCGGCTCCTCCCACTCAGGCGCACTTTACCGAGGTTCGGGAGGAGGAGTTGGGCAAACCGCTTCAGGAGGAAGAATCCCCGTGGCGGATTTCACCCGAAACCTGGGTCTTGTCGGCGGTGTTGGTGGTGATTGGGCTGGCGGTGTGGTATATGCTTCAGCCCCCTTCGGCCGATGCGCTTTACGAACGGATCGTGCAAGCGGCTCGCTCCGAACGCGAAGATGCCCTGGTGGATGTCAAAGACGACATAGAGGCGTTTTTGGGGATGTATTCTTCGGATCCTCGGGCTCGGGAGGTGGAAAAATATCTGGAAGAAGTCCGCCTGCATCAGCTTCAACGGCGTCTGACGCTTCAGGCCAAGCGTCTCACGCGGGCTCGGGAACTTTCGCCTGTGGTTTCGGCCTATCTGGAAGCGATTCGCCTGGCTTCCCAGGATCCCACCGAAGCCGTGATCCGACTGGAAGCGTTGTTGGCGTTATATGGGGACGAATCCTTGGGAATCAGCACCGACGATCAGCGCTGCTTGAAGCTGGCCCAAAGACAGTTGAGACTGCTGCGCACTCAAGCGGAACGGTTCCGCAAACAGCACTTGGAAGCGATTGCTCAACAGTTGCATCGGGCTCGGGAGTTGGCTTCCACCGATCCGGAGCAAGCGCGTCGGATTTGTCGGGCTTTGGTGGAGCTTTATAGTCAGAAGCGGTGGGCTGCCCAGGCGATAGAAGAAGCCCGGCAACTGGCCGAAAAACTCGACTCGCTGGCCAAAGCTCCCTCTGCCAAAGCGAAAGCTACTTCACCTTAGCCAGCATCGGAATCATCCGCCAGGCTTGGGCAACGCCAGGCTGTGCAATACCAATACCGACCCGATGGACAACAAAGCCCAGCCAAGCCACTCCGGAGGAGTCCATCGATAGCGAACCGTTTGGGGGGTTCCCTGGCTCAAAAGCGGCAGGTCCACTTGTCCGGCCGAAGCCGATTGCTCCGAACTGCCCAGGTGCTTCAATACCACTTGGGTGGCTTTTTCGTTGAGCACGAAAGTTTCCACCATTCGGAACTCTATTCCCCAAAAGATCAAAAACACGCCCAAAAAGAAGAAGTGATCGCGGGTGAGGGTCATGGCCGTGTTCCTCCGAAGGAGTGGGCCCAAGGATCAAACTATCCGCACAAAGGCCCTTGTTCTGTATCGCCCCTGGGCTCTGGCCAGTTGACCCAGTGCACACTCCTACCTTCTGAAACGATTCCCCGGAAAACTCCGCCGGTGGGGAGTGTATCAGTTGTCCGAGTTATGGTGGGCGGAAACATTCCGAGGTCGGCAGAAGTATTTGCGTACCAGATGCTCCGGCGGTCGGGAGGTTAGCAAACTCACCACCACCACAGCCACCAGCGACCCAGCCAAGCCCACCACCACCGGATCGCATCCGAGCAGCCGAAGCGGTCTGAAGAAACTTCCTCCAGTAAGCCACGCTCCCAAGTACATGCTCAAGTGCACTCCAAAGCCGCCGAGCATTCCGGCGTATGCCCCCGGCAGGTTCACCCGCGGCCAAAAGATGGCCAAAGCCACTGGAGCCAGAAAGCACGCTGCCAGCCCACTGCCCACATACACGATAATATCTTGCAAGTAGTCTGGCGGATTCACCGCACCCAACACCGCCGCCACACCCACGGCCGTGGTGCAGGCGTAGGTGAGACGCTTGATGTTTTTTTCTGAGACCTGGGGATTGATGTTTCGCTGGTAAACATCGCGTACCAGGGCTGAGGAGATCATCAGCAAAAAGCTGTCCACCGTGGACATCACGGCGGCAAAGGGAGCAGCGATGAGCAGTCCGGCCATCCAGCCAATTCCCAACTCCTGGGTGACAAAGAAAGCCATTTCCGGCATGATGCGGTCTGAGTAGCCGTCGTGGCCGGGCAGCAAGACCCGAGCACAGCAGAAAATTACCACCAAAGGCAAGTAAATCAGCGAATAGTAAATGGCCAGCACGAAGATGGAGCGTTGCAGGGTAAGGCTGTCGCGGAAGGCCATCAAGCGCACCATGCTGCTGGGTTGTCCGGCTCCGGAGATGGCCCACATGAAAAAGAACGACACGGCCAGGCTCAGAGGCAAAAACCCATCCAGCGATTCCGGCTCCGGACCAGGACCGCTTACATACACCCCCGGTGTATCTCCCCCGGAAAGATAGCCCCGAGTGTGCACTTCACGGATCTTCCCCGGAGGATTGATTTGATCTGCATTGCGTAAGAATTGTTCCCAGGGCTGCTGAGGAAAATGTTGCTGGTGCAGCCGCTGCAACTGACGAAGGGTTTCGTCGGCGGTGACCAGCTCCACCACTTCCACGCGGCCCCAAACTTGGCCGTCTGCTTCCCACGCCGAAGTGCGGTTCCAGCTCACCGCGGTACGAAAGAGAATCCAAGCGGGCCTCTGTTCCAACAGGGCCAGACGGCGTTGGATGCTTTGATACCTCCGGCGGGCTTTAGAGGATTGGGCGGTTCGGGCCAGCAGGCGTTGAAGTTCTTCTCGTTGCTCTTGCAGCCAAGGACGCACGATGCGGACATACTCTTGCCGGGAAAGTGCTAGCCAGGTGCCGGCCGGCAAGCGTTGAGGGACCTGCTCGGATTGGGACCAACTGATTACCAAATGCCCCTTGTAGGGCGGGACCATCAGGGCCATTTGCTCCGTTGCCGTGTCCAACCCTCCCACCAGATAGAGCGTGGCCGGGAGTAAAAACAGCACTCCGGATACCATCACCAACCCTTGAAGCACATCGGTCCACACCACTGCATGAAATCCCCCGTAAGCGGTGTAAAACACCACGGCCACGCCAAACAAAAGCAGACACAGCAGATATTCTGAATCCACTTGAGCCAGGAAGTTCACATGTTGGGTAGCCGAATTCAGCAGTTGAGCTGTTTGGTGGAACAAAGGGGCATCGCTCAACAACCGCTGAAGGATGACGCTTCCGGCTTTGAATTGAGCCACGAGATTCACGGTCATGAAGAACACAATCAACACCGTGGCCACCAGCCCCAGGCCCGGACTTTCAAATCGTTCCCGAAGCACATCCGGCACGGTAATAGCCTTGCTGATTCGGGCCACTTGGTTGAGTCGTTTGGCCAACAGGCCCATAGCACAAAGCGGCACCACCATGTAGCTGGCAATCCACAGGGCGAGAATCCACCCGTGTGAGTAAATCTTGGACGGAAAACCCATAAAACTTCCGCCCGATGCCGCCGTGGCCGCAAAGGTCAGCGCAAACGCCCACACCCCCAAGCTCCGGCTGCCCAGGAAGTATTCACTTAAAAAATGCCGGGTCTGGAGCAACCGGTTGGCCAAAGCCGCCAGCACGAACACGGCCACCGTGTAGGTGAGAAACACCACCAAGGCAGCGTTGGCTTGACTCACCGCCAGCAGTGTGCCCATGAGCGTCTTTCCTTCTGGGAGTGCCCAACCGAGGAGGTCGTTAAGAGTCGCGTTCTTGGGTTTCCAGGGCTTCTTCGGGAGCCTGGCCCAAATCGTCCAGTTGCAAAAACCGGAAGCAGAACCAAATGGTCACGACGGTGGCCACAATCCAAGGTGTGACAATGCCCCAAAACACCCAAGCCGGCATTCCCCAAACCCGCTGGAGGGCTAGCTTCGGCAACCCAGAGGCGTGCTCCAGGGAGTCCAGCTCCATGTATCCGGTCAAATAACAAAAAGGCACGGTCCACAGCAGGCACAGAGCCCAAACGGACAAGATCAGCAAGGCTTCGCGTCGGGCGTTCAGGAAGGTGGGATCCCAATCCCAGCCACAGCGGCGGTCCATGGGAACAACCCTTACTTCAAGAGGGCGGTGGATTCTGTTGGGCCTTTTGGTAAAAGTGTGTTGGCATTGTAGTTTTCCGCCACGGGAGTTGCAAAAAAGTTCAAGGCCCAGAACTCAGAAAATGAGTGTTCAGTTTTTGTCTAGGGGCATTAGTGCAGGTGGAAAGTTTCTATTCCCTTCGCCTCTGGGCATTTTTCTTCGCTGACTGATGATTCTTCTTGGGCATGATGGCTGACGATCCACTCCAAGATGCGCCAATCCAGCCACCAGCGGTCTGGGTCGTTGCTCCTGGCGGCCACAAAGCCCAAATGGCCTCCGCCTCGGGTGATCTGCAACTGAACCCGCCCGGGAAGCTCCAGCCCTTGAAAGCTCTCCACCGGCACCAAGGGGTCGTCATCGGCAGTCAGAACCAAAGTGGGCACCTGGGCCAGCGTAAGCTCCTTTCGGGC